>JAISIJ010000134.1 GCA_031262245.1 Oscillospiraceae bacterium
GCTATGTTGAAAAATTTGTTTGAGAATAATCATTAAAGCCAAGGAGGTTATTTTAATGTATCTAAAATATGCAGATTACAGGAATGTCGGGGCAATAGAAAATTTAAGTATTGAGTTTCCTTTTAGAGAAAACGGCACTCCTAAACCTGTTGTAATAGTCGGAGAAAACGGCTCAGGTAAATCTTTATTTCTTTCTAATATAGTAGATTTTTTCTATGAGCTAAGTGGAAAATTGTATAGTAATTCTTTAATTCAAAAAGGTAAAGAAATTAAATACTATAAAATTATTGATGCAAATCAGATACAACAAGGAAAGAACTATTTAGTTTCCTATTTATCTGCTGAAGAATTTAATAATTTTTATGGCACTGTAAAATTCGAATATATTTACAAAATCGGAATGATAAAAGAATCTATTTTTTGGGATAAATACAAAGAATTAATTCCTATTAAAGATATTTCAGAAACTTTAAATTGGCACGGCTCTCATAATTATAAATCGACATCTCCGACAAATCTAAAAAAAAACTTTCAGCCAAATCCCTTCCAAAACGGAGTTATATGTTACTTTCCTCCCGACAGATATGAAAAGCCCGATTAGCTTAGCAATATTTATTATGGAGAATATCAAAGCCCCCATTTTAATCTTAAAGAATCGTATTCAGGGGAACTGGATAACCCTATTACTGTACACAATTCTGCCACAAGCACATTAGAATGGATTTTAGATGTTATAATTGATAGCAAATTCAAGGTGGAAAAAACAATTACCGGTTTGAATATACCAAAAATGACGCCTGATATTATAAATGATACCATTATATTAGGACAAGCTTTGAAAAACATAGAAAAAATAATGTCTAAAATCCTAAATAAAGAAAATATTTACTTTCACTTGAATTGGCGTAGCCAAAAAGGCGGAAATAGATTCTGCATAAAAGATGCAAATGATAATATCTTAATTCCGACTTTTGATTCGTTATCAACAGGACAGCTTGCGTTGTTTAATATGTTTGCTACAATAATTCGATATGCAGATTATAACGATATTAACAAAAGTATTCAACTTCACAATATTAAAGGTGTAGTGGTTATAGATGAAGTTGAACTCCACTTACATTCGAATTTACAATATGAAATTCTGCCTGAATTAATAAAACTTTTACCACAAGTTCAATTTATAGTTACTTCTCATTCACCTTTATTTGTATTAGGTATGGAGAAAACTTTTGGTGTAGATGGTTATGAGTTATATGAAATGCCTAATGGTCAAAAGATTACTGCCGAACGTTATACACAATTCACCAAAGCTTATAAATATTTAACTGATACCCAAACATTTAACACAGATATATTAGAGAAGATAAAAGATACTCGTAGCAAACCTCTTATTGTTACTGAGGGGAAAACAGATTGGAAACATCTAAAATTTGCGTTATCTAAGTTAAAAGAATTAGAAGATTGCAATGCAGATATAAAAAATTTAGATATCGAATTTCTCGAATATAAAGACGAAGAAGACTTAGGCGGAGATAGCAAAATTCTCGACATCTGTAAAGGAGTTTGTAAAATTAAACGTGAAAATCCTGTTATTTTCATTTTTGATAACGACAATGATAAAATAAAAAAAGAGATAGGTACAGAAAGCTATAAAGACTTTGGAAATAATGTTTTTGCCTTTCTGCTACCTATGCCTGAATATAGAAAAGACCAACCTATTTCTATTGAGCATTTATATCCTGACAAGATTCTTAAAACACCTGTGAAAATAAATGATATAGAAAGAAGACTTTATTTTGGAAATGAATTTGACGATGATGGTATAGGCGATAATACTTTTTGTAAAGATAGAAATAAATGCGGTAAAGATAAAATAGTAGTTGTTGATGATAACGTATTTAAATTAAAGCAAAGTAATGATAAAAAAGTTAATCTTGCACTTTCCAAAAATGATTTTGTTTCTAATATAATAGACGGGAAAATTGATTTAGGAGATTTTAAGTTTGATACGTTTATTCCTGTTTTTGATACTATTAATGCAATTTCGGAGAAAACAAAATCAGACGTTGCAGTTCCGGCTTAATCATTTATAATTTTGAGCGAAAAGCGATTTTCTTTGCTGACGGCAAAAGAACCAAAAAGGGGTATTAGGGGAAAACGCTGTTGCCCCTAACAAGCCGACAATGTTACACGAATGTAGCATATGTCCTTGCTTGCCGAGTTATAAATAACTCGTTTTTATCTGTCAGAGTTTCGTTAATTTTGTGTGGGAAAACAGGCTGCTTTTCACAAGGAAATCTATGCTTTTTGAGCATAGGCAAGCACAGCCGATACCCTCCAAAATACAGGGTTTCGTCACTTGTTAGAGGATATCTCTAAAACTCAAAAATCGTTGCACTCAAAAATTATGGGTGACGAAAATGAGCGAAGATTTTCTAATCAGAGAAATGATTATTTCGGATTATAATTCTGTTTATGACTTGTGGTTATGGACATCGGGAATGGGACTAAATAATCTTGACGACAGCGAAAACGGGATTGAAAAATTCTTAAAACGTAACCCGAATACTTGTTCTGTTTCGTAAGAAAACGAAACATTATCGTGAACGACTTTCTGAAACAAATCGGTTTTACGATTCGTGAAGATTTAATTTACCGTAACTTTTCAATTACTGAAATTGAAAGAAGAAATACTTAAATTCTAAAATATTTTTTCGCTGACCGCCCATTTTACGAGTGCAAAATTATTGCATTTTCACGAATAAATCTAAGCCTTTACGGCTTAGGCAAGTACCGCCTAAACCCTGTATTATACAGGATTAGGCACTTGTCAGAGGAAACCTCTGAAACTCCAATTTTGCAGTGGCGGAATAGAAACGCATAATAAAACTCGTTGCACTTCAAAAATAGTTAGATAAAATTCTGTCAGCAAAAAGAAACACGCCTACCTCTCGGCAGGCGTGGCACAAAGCAGTTTAACGTCAAGCAACGTTACTTACTCTGTTTAGGTAAGCGACAAGAACATCGTAATTGACGTATGCCGTTTTACCCGATTTCACGCTGGGAATTACCCCTTGTTTTACCAAGGTTCGGAGTGCGTGACAGGGCAGTATCCCTGTTTTGGCGAGTTGTGGAATTGTCATCATTTTAGGAACGACAACATTTTCTACATTCGGTAACATAAGATACCC
>JAISIJ010000190.1 GCA_031262245.1 Oscillospiraceae bacterium
CCCGAAGACGAATGTGGCTGTTCGAGATACCCCAAATGCTCCAAAACGTTCATATCATTTCGGACAGTTGCCGGACTCACCTTACTCGCAATCAACTCCGTAACCGTCTTAGACGAAACAGGTTCGCCCGTACGGATATACTCATCAATCACAAGCCTTAAAATCTCAATCTTTCTTTCTTCCATATTTTCCTCTCGAAAATTGCCACCTCTTTAAACTTTATCTTAATATCTTTAACGGAGCTTTCTTTGTTTATTTGAACCTATAGGCTGACTTACTTAGCTTTTTAATAAACGGCTACTTCAACACCTACTTATACTTACGCTTATGACAACATTGTTTTTTTAAAAATTTAACGGAGTTTTCTTTGTTTATTTGAACCGATAGGCTGACTTACTTAGCTTTTTAATGGCTACTTCAACACCTACTTATACTTACGCTTATGACAACATTGTTTTTTTAAAAAATTTAACGGAGCTTTCTTTGTTTATTTGAACCGATAGGCTGACTTACTTAGCTTTTTAATAAACGGCTACTTCAACACCTACTTATACTTACGCTTATGACAACATTGTTTTATTCTGAATATTGCCCACTTGCTATCACCAAATATGCACCTCTGTTAGCACTCAATCTGTCTGACTGCTAATATAATATACTATTATTATTTGCAACTGTCAACAACTTTATTCATTTTCAGCAATTTATATAAATATTATTTGCCTTGCATAAGAAAATTTGTTAAAATACACAAATATAAAACTTAAATGCAGAAAAGCATTTAAGTTTTTAGTAAATAGTATTGACATAAAGAAAATGAAGTAGTAGAATTATGACTGCAATTAAGTCATATAATTATATAAAGTTGTAATTGTTAGTTATACTATAAAAAGCTCAAGGAGTCGCAAATAATTGGATAAAATATACATATTGGTTTCGCAATCAGGAACAACTGTGGCTAAGTTTTTTAAGTTTTTCACAAAAAAACCGTACAATCACGTTTCTGTTTCGGATGATTTAAAAGAATTTCATAGTTTTTGCAGAACTTATATACATTCACCTATTCCGGCAACGTTTAACAAAGAAGTGACAACTGTCGGAGTTTGGGGACATATGAAACATATACCCTGCGAGTTGTATGAATTGGAAGTTACAGAAGAACAGAAAGCAGTTTTTGACGGTATAATTGACGAATTTCGTAAGAATCGCAAGAAATATGCGTATAATATTATCGGGATTGCGGCATTATATTGGGGAATAAACTGGAAAAGAGAAAATAAATTCCTCTGTTCGCAATTTTGTGCCCACGTTTTGGATAAAATGGGAATTAAGCTGAATAAGCCTGTTTTTCTGCATATTCCGGAAGATTTCCGGCATATTGAAGATTTCAAGCTTGTTTATGAGGGCAACTTAAAAGATTATGAAATGCCGAGTGTCAACTATGCTTTGGAAATTCTTCCGCAGTAATTTCGGCGGTTGCTTTTTCGACTAATTTGAGCAGTCGGGGTGTAAGATAGTATTTTACAGTTTGAAAATCTTCATCATATTTATAGCTTGTATCCACGACATATTTGTCGTCTAAAACAGAAAACTTAACTTCACTCTTGTTAATCGTAATTGATGCGGGAGTGATTTTTTCTTTTTTATTCACATTCTGCATATCACAATAAGTTGTCAAACCATAATATACTCCGACATTTGCGATAAGATAAACATATATCATAATTATTTTAAAGCCTGTTTTTTTCGTTCTTCTTTTCATATTTTATCCTCGGATTAATTAAAAGTATAGGGATAGTGCGGGGATAGTATAGGGATACATATAGGCTATATTTAATACTGATATACAATAGTATATATCAACTTATTTATTTACTACTATAATATTATCTACTATTATAGCATTAGATAATCTTCACCCCATAAAACTATCAACTATCTCCTTTAAAATAGGAGATGCAGCCGTGTTGCCGTAACCGCCGTCTTCACACATAACCGTGATTGCATATTGAGGATTATCGGTTGGAAAAAAACCTGTTACCCAAGCATTATAAAGCTGATTGCCGTCTTTATCAAGTTTGCCGGTTTGAGCCGTTGATGTCTTAACTCCTGTGACGGTGTACTGTGTCATTGCTTTTGACGCACCTGTTTTATAATTTGTAACTTTCATTGCATATTGAAGTTCTTTTGCGATTTTTTCGTCTAAAATCCTCTCAACGATTTCTATACCTTGCTGTTCTTCTATCGTTTCGCCGTCAAGTGTAAAACCTCTTACCAAAGTCGGGGAGATGTCTAAGCCGCCATTTGCGATAACCGCTGTCATTTTGCAAATTTGGGTGGGAGTTGCAAGCAAAAGACCTTGTCCGAAAGCGAAGTTTGCCAGTTCTGCCGGAATTGCCAGCTCTCTTTGTGACGGTAAATTACCGTCATCGGCGTATATTCCGTTTGCAAGTTCGATAGGTTGTCCGAAACCGAAACGTACAGCTGTTTCACGGAGTTTTACAGGGTCGAGCTGTTCGGCTAATTTAATGAAATAAGTGTTACAGGAGTTCATAATTGCATCTTGTATATTTTGTACACCGTGACCGGCTAAATCGTGACAATGAAACGGGCGGTCTTTGACATACTCAACACCCTTACACTCATATTCAAAATCACTTAAACCCTCACTCAAAGCTTCAGAAGCTATTAAAAGCTTGAAACAGGAGCCGACACTGTAAGAACGTAACGCACGATTTATCAAAGGAGATTTTTCGTCTTCCAAAGCTGACAATAGGTCGTATGAAGAATAATTCGGCATACTCACCATTGCTCTGATTTCGCCGCTTGAAATGTCCATAACTACAATTGCACCCTTATCCATAAGCTTTGATGCTGTTTTTTCACAAATTCTCTGCAAATTGCCGTCTATTGTCGTAACAAGTCCTGCGGATACTTTTTCGGAAACAGAGGGCGTTAAAGGTGTACCCTCCCAAATCTTACCTTTGCCGTCAACTATGCAACTGATTTTATATTCTTGTTTGTATGAATGTAAAAAGTTATCATACCCTGCAAGCAGTCCCGTAACGCCGGTATCGTCAATTTCATATCCGATAATATGCTGTGCAAGCTGATTTTTTGCAAGCTGTTTCGGCATATTAAAAATAACAGTTCCTTTTTCGATATTCTCGCTTTCGGGTGCGAGTTCAATATCGTATTCTTTACGTAAAACCGCAACCCTCTCATTTTCCGTCCAAATAAGAGGGTTAAAATAGCAGTCATAAATGTTTCCGTAAACTGTTTCTGCGACAAAATCTTTTGTTTGTTGTCTGATTGCGGTTTCTTTGAAGTTACCGTTAAAAGCAATAATACAAAGCCTTATGCCGATAAGTGAAAATGTCAAAACAATCAGAATATTCATAAAAATTAATCTCTTATACATACTCCGAGTATTGACAAAATGAATAAATAATATTCAATTAAATACGGCATTTCAGAATTGCAGTAATTGAAGTGTAATTATCTGTAAGCTGTTTCGATATACCTCATTATATCCTTTTTTACGTCTGTTTCAATTCTTGAAACATAAGTGCGTGAACAGTTTAAAATCTTGGCAATGTCTTTCTGAATAAGGACATTATGCCCATTTAAACCATATCTGTGATTCATAATAAACTTAGCTCTCTCATCTTGCAAATTATCTATAAATTTAATAATCAAATCAGCTAAAATTTTAAACTCGCAAAGTTCCTCGACGTTTTCAGTTGACACTAAAGTATCCAGTAAATCAATAGAATCGCTGTCGCCGTCACCGGTTCGGATTGCACCGAAAAGAGAAATCATTCCGGTGTATTTCATATTTTTACGCAAATACATCAACATTTCATTTGTAATACATTTTGAAGCATAATAAGAAAATTTTGCACATTTTTCGGATTCATATCCGTCAATAGCCTTAATTAATCCCAAAATTCCGTAAGGAACAAGTTCTTCTTTATCAAAATCGCTGACACCGCTGTAATTCTTTGAAATTCTCGAAATCAAACGCATATTATGTATAGTAAGTTTATCACGTGCAATCTTTGCTTCCGAAACAATTTTCAGAATTTCTTCTTCTGTTAAATCTTCGGTTTGTGTAGTTTTAAGACGTCTTACATCCGCTAAATATCTCGTTTCGTCCTCTGCAGAAAGTGGTTTTTCAAAGGAATTTGAACTGTCATAATAAAATTTTATAACCCATTTAGCCAGCAACTTTTTTAAAAACATATAATCATCCCCAAAAAATTATTTTAGCCTACTCTATTATATGTGTTTATTTTTATTATGTTACTTTTTTGTTGGGTCGTGACAAGATTAGAATAGTATGAGATATTTTATGAGGCAAGATAATAAAAATACCATTCAAAAATCAGCGAGGCAAAATTTCGTGAAACAGTTTATACTGAGACAGTTTCCGACTGTAAAAATGCCACTTGAGCCGATATAATTCGGGGAAGATTCCGTGGACATTTTGGACGTTAACAAAATGGTTGAAACTGTGCAAAAATCAGCGGTTTCAGAGGTTTTTGGAACTTCCGAAAATCCAAAAACAACAGAAATTGAGGACATAATTTTAACTGACAATTATGTTGAAAACAGCAATAAATCTTACGAAAAATCTATAAAAGACAAAGAAAATGAGGACGAAATAAATGAGTAAAATCTTAATTTTATGTGAAAAGAATAGCGTCGCAAAAGATATGGCGAGGGTGCTTAAATGCGACTTTGAAAACGATATAAACGGGCTTAAATACTACGAAAATGACACTTTTGCGGTGTCGTTTTTTCGTGGGCATTTGGTAGGACTTTGTGAGCCTGACGAGTATTTTTCGCACCTTAAAAATGCTCCCGAAAACTTGACAAAATCGGGAAAACTCAAATGGTCGGCAGTGCCGTTGCCGATTTTACCGCAGGAATACAAATTTACGGCGAATTTCGGTTGCGAAAAACACTTAAAATCCGTTTCAAAACTTATGAATTCGGCGGAGTTTGACAGCCTTATTTGTGCAACGGACACAGGGCGTGAGGGAGAACTGATTTTCCGTTATGTTTACGATTTTGCGAATTGCAAAAAGCCCTTTAAAAGGCTTTGGATTAGCAGTTTGACGGACGAAAGTATTGAAAACGGAATGTGACGGAAGTGCTAAAAACTCGATGTTTTCGGCGGGAGATTGCAGAAATAAAGCCGATTGGCTCATCGGTATGAACCTTACGAGATTTTACACTTCGATTTACGGAAATTACACACGAAATTGCGAATTCGGCGTACTCACATTTGGACGTTGCGGAGTTTAAAAAAGTCAAAGATGTGCAGAAAATTATTGCGAATAATCGGAGTAATTTGACTGCTGAAAAATTAAATTCGGACGTTTTAAGGGAACAAATTTTGCGACTTAAATCAGAAAATTCTGTGCTGAAAAATATTAAAAACTCGCCGTTTAAGCA
>JAISIJ010000256.1 GCA_031262245.1 Oscillospiraceae bacterium
TCTAAGTTCTGTTGTTGACAGACTTTGCGATGTTGTCAAAAATCTTCAAATTTCTACCGTCAAATCTATTACTCTCAGACATTGGATTTTGCAAGTGTTTTAATGGGGGATTAGTATTACTATTTTTATCTCTCACGCTGAAAAATTGGCTGTTTTTGATTTTTTGCCCCGAAAATGCCCCTTTTTATGGTCGAAAAGTGGAGTACATCGCAATCGAAAAAGGAAGCCGTAAAGGCTTAGATTTATTTATTTTAGATTACATCCACAACTTTAAAAAATCTTCCCAAAGTCCATTATCTTTTAAGATTTTCTCACAAATATCTCTGACTGCGCCGTCACCGCCGTTGCAAGGAGAAACATAATCTGCAATTGTTTTAATTTCAGTTGCAGAATCTGCAGGACACGCTTTAAAACCACAAAGTAACATAGCTCTGTAGTCATTTAAGTCATCACCGATGTAGGCAATTTCAGAATAGTCAAGATTATTTTCAAAAAAAAATTGATTTAATGATAATTTTTTATCAATAACACCTTGAAAAATATATGAAATTTTCAAATCTTCTGCACGAATTAAAGTTAATGGGGAATCACGACCTGTTAATATGACTGTTTTTATACCTATTTCAGGCAAAACTCTGACAATTAATCCGTCCTTTGCTTGAAATCTTTTATATTCTGTCTTATCACTTGCAATATATATACCACCATCCGTTAACGTTCCATCAACATCTAAAACGAGACATTTAATCATCTTATTACCTCATATAACTTGTAGGCGTTATAAATTCAATAAGCATATTTTTTGATATTTCGTCTAATTGTGTTTGCATATCCGAATTAAGTTTTTGGATTGTTTCATTGGACATAAAACTTTCAGCTTTTTTAAAGCCGTCATATCCAGCCAATGCAACTTGCTTTATCTCTAATCTCAAAAGCAATCGTAAAATCATCATACCCGAATTATCTTTATGGTCAGCTGATATTAAGGAGTTGTAATCAACAACATAACAACCTTCTTTATTTTCGACATTTGATGAAACAATAGTAGAATAATTAGGATTATAGTTTTGCAACAATCTTTTATTATTACCGAAAAAAACAAAATTCGGAGAAATATTTTTCGGAATGAAATTTACAGAAATAATTAATGGGTTATGCTTTTTAATATAATCATTAATTAATTCAGCATATTTGATTATATTTTTCCCGGGAGATATAACTAAAACATTATCCGAAATTAATTCTTTTAAGGTTGAAATAGTTTCGGTATCGTCAACTTTATTATTCATAGCGGAGTAGTAAATTTCTTTAATCTTGGCTTTATCATAAAGATGTCTTTTTTCTTTTGGCAATTCTCTCAATATTTCTTCCATCTGCGGAATAGTGATTTGTTCTTTTTCGATTAAGAAAGTTGCGTAATTGGGGTGTGCGTTATTTAAAGATGCAAGGGTATACGGCATTAAATAGCCCCAGTTATTTTGTCTTTGTATAGGTAGAATAACTTCATCAATCAGTTCGAGAATTTTAATAATATCATATTTTCTTTCGATATTTTTATTAATATAATGCACTATTAATTCTGTTGGCAAATTACCTGCACCACGACCCATTCCATAGATTGTTGAATCTAAAATGATAGTTCTGTTAATGCCTGTTTCGATTAAATTCATTGCGTTTGAAAAAGACAGTTGCAGATTGTTATGAGAATGAAAACCTAAAGAAATTTCGGGCGACAAAGCACCGTGAACCATATAGGATAATCTCAATAAATCATTTTTAAAAAGCGAACCCAAAGTATCAACAAGATAAAAAGCAAATGGAGAAAGTTTATTAACGTCTTCAATCAATTTCAATAACTCTATATCAGAATAAGAAGTTATACCTACAGGTTGAATAAAAACTTTATAGCCTTTTTCCATTAATTCCAGAGCATTTTGCTTTGTCTGCTCCCATTCATTATTGTGGAAAGTCAGTCTTATTCCGCTTATAAATGAGTTTTGTCTTTGTGGGATTTTTTTTATATCAATTCCACCGAATTCAATCATTGCAACAAACATTCTTTTGTTATGTTCATTTTCGGGTATATAGATATTCTTAATATCACCATATAAAGAACAATTAACGTTATTTTTATCAGTTCGTAAAAAACCACATTCAATAATATCAATATTGCTTTCGCTAAGTTTTTCAGTTATATGTTTAATGCTTTTTTCGCCAAAGTTCCAATCGTTAACGTACCCTCCATCACGGAGCGTGCAGTCAAGAATTTGTATTTTCATTTTGTAATTACCTTTTCAATTGCTTCCGCAATAAGAAAGTCTTCCGGGTAATCAATGTCAATTGCTTCAAATTTAGAAACTGAAACTAAAAACGGATTATTCCCTACACGTTTGTTTAAATTTAAAATATGCTCTTTCTTATAAATAAAAAACGCACAAGTTTCAATATAAAATGGAGTCATATCCTGTGTTCTGGGAATATCAGAAGGATTATAATTCGGCATTAAATATGGTTTTATGCCCTGCCACAAAAACTCCCGATTTTCCGTAACAGAAAACGCACTATCATATTCTCCGCTTAAAACTGCATCAATACCTTTTTGAATACTTTCAGAAGAAATAAAAGGAGCCGTTGCATGTGCACAAATATAATAATCACTATCAATTTTATCGGCAAAAGATTTAAATACTTCTAAAATTCCGGTATTGGACTTATCTAATTCTTCAGAACGTTCTAATCTTTTTATATTTGATGGTAAATATTGTTCCACTTCTTCTTGACTGCAAAAACAATACGATTCATCAATACCATTAACTTTTTGTAAAGTATTAAAAATTCTTGTTATCAAAGGAATTCCGCCTAATTGTCGAGTGTTTTTTCCGGGACAACGTTCATTATTAAGTTTTACAGGGACAAAAGCTACAATTTTCATATTATTTCACCTCTAAATTTTATCAATATAAAATGCACCTTTACAATAATGCATACTACGTTCAAAAGAAAAATTATCTAATTGAGAAATATTTTTTACAGACAAAACAGAATTTAACAGTAAATCTGTTTCTGTAATTAATGAAATATTAAAAAGATTTTTTTCCAAACGTGAATATTTTTCATCCATAATAATTGTAGGTAAAGTGCTGTCATAATCACTTTCATTTGTTACAACAAATAAATCTGAAGAATTTTCGTCTTCAACAAAATTATATTCTGTTTTTGAGTTAATGTTTGAATATTTAAGCATATTAAACAAGGGTTCTTCATACAAAGTTTGAGATAAAGCAATTGAGAATGTTTTTTTGTCTTTTGAAATTTCACCGATTAATATTGCCAACGCATAGTATTTGTACAAATCTTTATAGTAGTACATAAAATCTTGATTAAAATAAATGCCGGATTTAATTACATCCTGAAGATTACGATTTGACGAAGAAATAACGCTTACAGCCTTATCATATTTTACGGGAATAGCATATGGTAAAAGTTCAGATAAAACTCCTTTATCAATGTGGATAACGTCCTCGGGGAACACTTCATTGTATAATACAGGGTCTCCCGGATGTGGTTTGATAACTAAGTTCTCCTTTTCAAAAAAGAAATCGCAAATTTGCAGATAAAGATTTTTAGCCTCTTGTTCGGTAATATTTACACGCCATAATGGATATGTTAACAATAAATTATAAGGAATATTTTTGTTAGCTTTTTTAGGAACAAGATTAAAACAGGCAAATATCTTTTTGAGAGTAGTATTATCTAAAGTTTTCATAATTTCGGAAACATTAAAATCAACACAATCTGTTGGGTCAAAATCTTTCACTTGTGCAGAGAAATTCAAAAATCTTTGTTGTACTTTGGGAGACTGATACAATAAATGATATTTTTCTATCAACTTCATTTCAAAAGGAGAGGAAGTTTTTTTGATATTGAAAAGCTGTACGCTTGTATCAGAATAATTGCCCTGCCCCTCTTCAATTATATTATACCTGCAATCATTATTAATTAAATAAGCAGAAAAAGAAGTACCGTCATTACATACATATATATCTTTTATTTTTTTCACATCAAATAAAAGACGTTCATCATATAATTTAAAAATTTTCTTCGCGTCTTCTGCAACACTCATTTTCCGCATTAAATTATTAATCTCAGAATAATTAAATATCACAACTTCTTCGAATATTGATTCTAATGTTTTAATATCTATATTATCAATAATAGAAGGCCATTTTATCAAAAAAAGGATACTTTTCTTATTTGTATTATATTTTATTTTATGAATAATACTTGAGAGTAAATTAAATCTACTTTGACAGTAATATAAACAATCTCCAGATATATTTTGTTTTTCGACAGTTTGAGATACTACTTTTGGTTTTTTTTCTATTTTCTTATCAGAATCCATTCGCATAATTTTTTTAGCAGTCTTTTTCAGTATAGGGTTCTTTTTTACAAATCTGAAAGTTTTTCTTGCAATTTTAAACATAAACGGGTGGTCTTGAAGTTTTAACCAAACAGATTCTTTTAAATTATACCGCTCATTTTTCAGCGTATAAAAAAGAGATTGTCTGTATAATAAATCTTCTGAACGATAATTGCTCGGATTAGGGCGATTGTTGATTGCAATATTTTTAAGATGTGTATTCCTCAATTCAATAGCATTCTTATATGAGTGGGGTGCCCTCATAGCATAATTTAATTCATGCTGTTTGAAATCTGGCATATCTTTGTTTTGAGGTTTT
>JAISIJ010000278.1 GCA_031262245.1 Oscillospiraceae bacterium
TTTCGGATGTTATGAATGGGAAAAAGGACATACCGCTTGAAAAATGGCGTAAGGAATATGCTGAACTTCGCGAGCGGTATGAGCTTGAGACGGCTCGGATAAATAAGCTTTCTGATGAATTGAAGGCGGCTGAGAGGATTATGAGGGGCGAACAAAAGAGGGGGAAGGATTGGGGGGAGAGGTGAGACAAAATATAGAATTTTATCGGATAACCTGACCTAACAATAAACCATTTTTGTTATTCAACTTTAATTTATAATCAAAGTATTGAAATGTATCCTCATTGTGTTCTACTACAATCAAAGTCTTGCCTTGATTGATTAAGTTACGCAAGTATTGCATAATTGTAAAAACCTCTGTATTACTAAGCCCTTTAAATGGTTCATCAATACCCAAATACGTTTTTTTAGAAAGTGAAAGTTTTAAAATCTTAACTCTGATATTTTCTCCACCTGATAAAGTGGAGGTTGGTTGTCCAATTCTTAAATGACCTAAGAGAATATCAGAAGCTTTGCTCAAAAGTGCACTTATCTTTTTATCTATAATATCAAAATATTCTATAGATTCGTCTATTGTCATATCAAAAATATCAAATATGTTCTTATTTGCAATCATATATTTTTTTAAAATAGGGTTAAATCCAGTTCCAGTGCATTCTTTACACGTGAAGCGATGCCCGTCTATATATTCTAAGTAGCCTTTACCTGCACATTTTGGGCAAGCACCTTTTCCCTCAACAAGATTGTAAAAGAATTTTGTGTCTTTTTTGTGCTTTTGTGCAAATAATTTTAATAATGGTCTAAAGAATTCTAAAACAGTCGCTACTGATGAATTACTATTACCAAGAAGGGGTTTTTGATTCAAATATTCGTAAGAATCAAAGTATTGCGGTAAGTATTCGCGGAGAAGCGTAGTTTTTCCGGAACCGGATTTTCCCGTAATAAGATTAATTCTATTCACAGCGAATTTCATCTTTAATCCATTGTAATTGTAGACATTGCTTGTAATATTAATTTCAGTAATTTGTGATGGATTGAGGCAACGAACTGTATTAATCATTCTTTGTGACTTCAAGTATTCGTTGGGGTCAATCAAGTGACCACCATAGATGCCGCTTTTTTCACCTAAAGCAATAATTTTTTTAGCCTTTTCAGCAAAAACATCGCTGTGTTCAACAATAACTAAAGTATGTTTTGCCGATAAATCAATAACATTATTAAAAACGACAACTTTTTCATCGCCAGATAATCCTGCTAATGGTTCATCTAAAACTATTAGTAAATCAGATAATTGAGAACAAAATACTTGCACCATTCTTAATCTCTGAAGTTCGCCGCCTGATAAAGTAGGAATAGAACGATGAAAATATAAATGACCTAAACCAAGTTCATTCGCTTTTTTAATAAATGTTTCAATTTTATAGTAAGACAGTAAAGATTCGCTACTAATAATAGTTTTGAGTTTTTTTAGATGCTTTTGTAATACTTCAAATGGTAATAGCATAAAATTCCCGATAGAAACTTCAGCAATTCGAAATACATCAAGATTTTGAGCATACTTTTTCCCATGACAAATTGGACAAAGCGAATCAGAGTAATATTTACTTGACGGTGTGAACTTCATAATCATTGGTTTGCCGCTCATAACACCAAAAAACTTTGTCGTTCTTTTTGAATAGCCATTGGTTCTTTTATATTTAACTACGTATTTGTTTTTACTCTCACCGTAAAGAATTTTCTTTTTTTCTGTTTCACTTAACTCTCGAAATGTTTTTTTTGAGTTAATATTATTTTCATTACAAAATTTTATTAATATTTCTTCATAAAAATCTTTATATACGTTCCAACACTTGAAGGGATTGCTTTCCAATGGCTTGTTGTAATCAATAATACGGGATTCATCGAGAATTTTAATTACGCCTATACCGTGACAATTTTCACATAAATTTTCTGCTTTGTTGAGCACAAATGAACTTTCATCTAATTCAAGTTCATTTGCATATATACACGAAATACAGTTATTAAGCCCGAAATACGTACCAATCGTAGAACGGATGTTATTGTTGTGATTTATTTGTTTTATAGGAATCGTTGCAATCATATTACAGTAATCTTGTACTTTATATGTTGTCTCAGAAAAATCATCTGCGAACATTGAAAACAGCTCATATTGACCTATCTGAGCTATCGTATCATATGCAAGTGAAGATTTACCGCTACCTGATGGACCAACGATTAAATTTAAACCGCCCTTAATAAGTGATACATCAATATTCTTTAAATTGTTTGTTTGTATTCCGTTGATAGTAATATTACGATTCTTTGGCATTTTTTGCTCCTGTTATAATTTGCTCGTACAAATCTTTGATTAAAAATTCAACAGAAGACTTTGAATGAGCACAAAATCTTTCATCAATCGAGTGTAGGGTATTTTCCGGTTTTGAGTGCATGGCATTAACAGGACATCCGCCACCACAAATCCCCAAAGCCTCACAGTCTAAACAATTATCGTTGTTGACGGGACTTAAATTTGACCATTCTTTAAAAACACTGTTTTCATTAGCTTTAAAATTTCTATCATTTATATCTGTTACGAAATATTTCTTTCCGGCAATACACCCATGGCATATTCCTACACTACCATCTGGAGCTATAACAATTTGAGCTCCCGATGTAGCAGCACAGTCTGAATAATAGACTTGTGATTTTGCAAAAGTGTCCAATTTACGAAGCATTCTGTCTTCATAAACACCGATTTTTCTTAGTTTTATAAATGACTCAATGATAAACTGCGCCGCATCTTTACTGTATGAATCAGGTAAGCTGAAAGTGCCATCAGACATAAGAATATTATAGCCTAAGCTCTTAACGTTATATATTTCAAGGAGCTTTAAGATATTATCTACGCTTTTAATAGAATCTTCACTCAGCGTTACGGATAAAGAAAAATCAACATTAAGTCGATTACACTCGTTTAGAATATGTAATAATTTTTCAAATACCGGTTTACCGTTTACGTCGACTCTCATACTATTTGATTCAGATGTAAAACCATCAATTGATATAGATATCATCACGCCAAGTCGTTTAAGCTCAAGTAATCGCTGCTCATTCAACAGCAAACCATTGCTTATAACTGTCATATCAAGATTCTTAAGTAAAGGCTCTTCATTTTTTAGCTTATTCAATTTTTGAGCAGCAACAATTAAGGATTTATAATTAACTAACGGTTCGCCACCATAAAATATAACTGCAGGTCTTCTTACTTCATTATAGGCAGATTTTTTCAATTGTTCAACAAAAAAGTCAACCGCCTTATCGACTGTTTCTGTACTCATATTATCAACGGAAAACGATTTACGAATCTCGTCTTTATTATTACCGAGAAAACAGTATTTGCACGCCATATTGCACTGCTCGCTCAATATAAGGTAACAAACACTTATTGATGGTTCTGGAATGTTTGAACGAACAAAACGTAAAATCTGTTCGTCCTCTCCGTTTTCTATAGTTAAAATCCTGTTTTTAACTAACTCAATGACTTCATCATTAATTTCATCAGGCACATTCTCTAAGGTACAGCAAACAGAGCTATCAAGCCACACTATCAAGCTCTGATATTTTTCTGTATTTAAATAGACGGGCTTTAACCTAAGCGAATGGAATAGAGCTACGTGTCCTTTAAGAAAATATGTATGAGAAAAGCGTGAAAGCTTTACCACTCTATTATACTACCTTCAAAAGTATTGGAACTACTTTTACAACCAGTGCATTGACTGATACAACCAGAGCAACGTCCACAAGCACAGCTGTTACAAGCTGTACAGTTGCATTTTGCCATTGAAGCGAGTGCTTCAGTACGCGGAATATTCCCATACATCCTTTCATAGTCTGAAGTATTTGCCTTAACCATAATTATTCCTCCTAAACACTACAAAATAGTGCGTAAACTGCACCATACTGACATTATAACAAAAAGTATGAGTATTGTCAAGATGTTTTTGTAATAAATTTGTATATATTCGTTTTCCGTTTTGATAACAAAATATTAACAATTAAAGTATCATTATAATTTAAGGATTAAACTTTTGCTGTTTTAGTGCGTTCTCAACAATACTGTCATCGCCAAGCTTTTTGTAGTGTTCATCGAGTTTTTCTCGTAAGTTGAATAGCTTTTTTCTAGAGTCGTCAACTAAATGAGCATAAGAAATGACATTAATATGCCCGCTTGAAGTTATTTTGTGCGGATCGACATCTCCTATTGTTGCACCGACAACATAGGCGTATATATCTGCTTTGGAATGAAGCATAGCCGACTTACGTATTTGTCTTACGTAATTCTCCGCCTGTGCAACTTCGTCTTGCCCTATTTCGTATCCTCCGCGTTTTAGTTCAATTATCAGAACTTGATCGGGTTTAGTTATATTTCCTGCATCTATATCGGCTCTCTCGGTACAAACCGCTTTTAGTGTATAGTTTTTCAAGCAAACAATATCAGGTCTCTTCCTTGGATTTGCTAAGAATTCTAAATCGTAATCGCTTTCCTTAAAGAGCTTTTTAATTACTGTACTCAACGCTGAATTGGAAACATACATAGGTGAATCAAATTGCGGGTCAAAGAGCCATCT
>JAISIJ010000341.1 GCA_031262245.1 Oscillospiraceae bacterium
AACACAATCCTGTATAATTATCGGAAAATGTGCAAATTACATCTTGGCTGATTGTGACAATGTTGTCAGTATATATCTTGAAGCACCGCGTGAATTTTGCGTTAAAAATGTTATGAACAATATGGGTGTTGAGGCGGAAGAAGCCAATAGTTTGATTAAAAAAACCGATAAATATCGTGCGGAATATTATAAATATTATACCGACGGGCATATTTGGACTGACCCTGTGGCGTATGATATGACTTTGAATACAGGGCGAATTTCATTTGAAAATTGTGCGGGTATTATTACCGAGTATCTACAGAGAAAAAATTTAATAAATTAGGCAAAGATGCCTGCGGATTGATTTTTGCAGGTGTTTTTTATTTTCCCAAAATAGTTTTATAAAAGGTTATTCTGTTAAAATTTTTGCATTTTAACGGAAGATTAATCCGCCGTATGTGCGGACTAATATCGGCAATGACGCCTGTGGATTTATATCTACAGGCATTTTGTATACATATTAAACTGCAACGAAAGTTACGGTTTAATATCCCGCCAAGTGTTTCGGTTGTCTGCCGAAAGCAGACGAGAAACACGGCGGATAATAACATTAGAGGAGAAATTACAATGAAACAAAACTTCTTTTCAAAACTGGTATCAATGACTCTCGCCGGAGCATTAGCTCTCGGTTTGGCTGGATGTTCGAGTGATACCAAGACATCTGAAACAACAGACAACGGCGGTACTACTACTGCTACTGCTACAGAAAGCGTAACCGTAGGATTGTTGCACTCCCTGACAGGTTCTATGTCTATATCTGAAAAATCTGTGAGCGATGCCGAAAAATTAGCTATCAAAGAAATTAATGAAGCAGGCGGCGTTTTGGGCAAACAGATTAAATATATTGAAGAAGATGGTGCTTCCGACCCAACTACTTTCGCAACTAAAGCTGAAAAACTTATCGACCAAGACAAAGTTTCTACTGTTTTCGGTTGCTGGACCTCAAGCTCCAGAAAAGCTGTAAAAGACGTTTTCGAGGATTACCAATCTCTGCTTTGGTATCCTGTGCAATACGAAGGTATGGAACAATCACCCAATATCGTTTACACAGGTGCGGCTCCTAACCAACAAATAGTTCCCGCAGTTGAATATTTACTTGACAACGGCTACAAAAAATTCTTCCTTATGGGTTCTGACTATGTATTCCCCCGTACAGCAAATATGATTATCTCTGCACAGGTAAAAGCGGCAGGCGGTGAGATTGTGGGCGAAGAATATGCAAATATGGACCAAACAGACTTTGCATCTATTATCTCTAAAATTGAGGCTGCAAAACCCGATGTTATCCTCAATACTCTTAACGGTACAGGTAACGTGTCTTTCTTTAAACAAATGAGCGAAAAGAATTACACTTCCGAAGATTATATGACAATGTCATTCTCTATTGCCGAAGAAGAAGTAAAAGCTATTGGCAAAGAAAAACTCTTAGGGCATATGGTATCTTGGAACTATTACCAGACCACAGAGGGTGCAACTAACGAGGCATTTGTTGCGGCTTACAAAGCAGCTTGGGGCGACGATAAAGTTACTTCCGACCCTGCAGAAGCGGCTTATGACGCAGTTTATCTCTGGAAAGCGGCTGTTGAAAAAGCAAACAGTTTTGAAGTTGACGCTATACTTGAAGCTATTAAAACAGGCACAATTTCCTTTGACGCACCTGAGGGCAAAGTAACAATTAACGGCACAAATCAACACCTTGCAAAACCTGTTCGTATCGGTGAAGTAAAAGAGGACGGACTTATCTATGAAATTCACTCCACTCCTCCCGTTGACCCCGACCCATATCTGACAACTTATGATTGGGCTGTTGCGGCAGGTCTTGAACCTTACGAATAAATTGAAATAAAATAGCCTTAATTATAATAATACGGCAATTCCGCTTTGTATTAATTTGAATCGGAATTGCCGTAATTTGTGAAAAAGGTAATTACGCAACCTCAAAAAAGGAAACTTTACAATTGGGAGCATAAATATGGACTTGTTTGGAACAACGTTATTTAACGGACTGAGTTTAAGTTCGATTTACTTACTTGTCGCACTGGGACTTGCAATAACATTCGGTCAAATGGGCGTTATAAATATGGCTCACGGCGAATTTGTTATGATTGGTGCATATATGACTTATGTGACACAGGAAATGTTCAAAATGTTTCCGTCATCATTCGGCAGTGCATATTACTTTGCGGCAATTATTTTTGCATTTATCTCTACATTTTTAATAGGCTGTATAATGGAAAAATTGCTTATCTCCAAACTATACGGTCGAAAAGTCGACAGCTTACTCGCCACTTGGGGCGTCAGTCTTATACTCCAGCAACTTGCAAGAACCATTTTCGGTGCACAAGGTGTAAACGTAAATTCCCCGAAATTCTTAGACGGCGGTCTTACAGTCGGAAGTATGACTTTCTCATACAACAGAATTTTCATAATAATGTTGGTTGTTTTTTGCTTGGCTATGGTTTGGTTACTGGTAAACCGCTCTTCTTATGGTTCTCGTATGCGTGCAACAATGCAAAACCGCCCTATGGCACAATGTATGGGCATTAACACAAAACGTATTGATTGCATAACTTTCGGTATCGGTTCTGGACTTGCAGGAATCGCAGGTTGTTCTGTTGCGTTACTTGGTTCTGTGGATGCTTCCGTAGGTCAAAACTACATTGTCTATTCCTTTATGACTGTTGTGTTAGGCGGTGTGGGTAATCTCTTAGGTACTGTTATAGGTGCGATTATCATAGGATTTTTAAGTATAATAATTGAAAGTTACCAAAGTGCCTCTGTTGCTCGTGCAATGGTACTGATTATAATAATAATATTTCTGCAATTCAAGCCCTCGGGATTATTTACAATCCGCAGTCGAGTGCTTGACAGCAATGATTAAGGCTGTATCAAGTCTGAAAGACTTGATACAGAACGGCTTGCTTGCAAGCCGTTCGCCGACGTCAGTCGGCGTGAGGAATGGTGGGTCGTGCCGACCATTCCGAAATTTAAATTCTAAAACACGCAAGTGTTTTAGAATTTAAATAATACAACGGAGGT
>JAISIJ010000365.1 GCA_031262245.1 Oscillospiraceae bacterium
ATTAAATTTGAAAGATGAAGATATACAAAAAATTCGCCAACTACTTATAGAAGCTGGGTATATTCTCCATAAATCTAATCGATTAACCTATCCTCAGCACAAAATAGCACGAAGTGGTAACCTTGACTTATCAATATATCGAGGATTACCTCCTTGGAAAGCAAAAAAAGTAAGCGGTATAGGGATATATGATACTATTAAAACAGCAGACAGTATAAGACTTTGTGAAATGTTCTCTTTTCCAGACAATGGTAACCTAACTTGTTTTGATAGTTTTATTAAAACCGTAAAATGGAAGGGTTTATCCAAATTGCCGGAAGAAATAGAATATTTAAATATTTCAAAACCTGCGACCGATGGTTATTGGGGGAGTAATCCACCTAAAAATGGATTCGTTGGTATTACCATATGTCGCACAAAAGCTGTTCCAAAACGGTATACCTTACTTAAATACGGTGACACTTTAAAAAGTTATGAAATGCCGGAATGGTTGACGATTTTGGGCGAATATCGCCGTTTTTCAATTGTGTTAAGAATTAAAAATGGGCTGATTCCGAGAGTTAAATTTTCCACAAGCGACCATACTACAACAATTAAATTCGATTATCTTCTTCCGCCACCTGAGCAGAATTTTACTGAAATTTTCAGTTGGAGTACCGAAATGGATATTTTCGGATTAAAGGGACGTTTGTCCCGAATAATACAAAATGATTTTGTACCAATATTTACGGATATTTTTGAACGAAACGGCTATGAGATAATAGGAGCATAATATTATGGAAACGGTAAAAACAATTCACGAAAAATTGCGAAAAGAACTATCAACATACCTAAAAACACAATATTTTGGCAAAAACAATCTTTTATTAAACGCCCTTTCAGAACGGTTAGAAGAAAAAGGTGTTTTGTGGCAATCACCCTTTGTAGAACTACCTGCGGCATATAAACAGGCAGAAAATGGATTATTCGGTCTTGATTTACCTAAATGGATTGTAGATTACTTTAATAACCTTGCTGATAATAATTTAGGCGTTTTCAAAATGCCTTTCAGTCATCAAATTGAAGCATTGGAACACGCTTATAACGGTGAGGATTTATTTGTTTCAACAGGTACTGGTTCTGGTAAAACCGAATGCTTTATGTGGCCACTTATTGCCAAACTAACAACTGAAGCTAAAAATAATCCGACTATGTGGAATAACACACGTGGTGTCCGTGCAATTGTAATGTATCCTATGAACGCTCTTGTTGCTGACCAAATCGGAAGACTTCGGCGAATAATCGGTACAGATAAATTTCTTAATATTTTTCGGAGTACTGTTGGTGAAAATTCCCGACGACCACAATTTGGAATGTATACCGGACGTACTCCATATGCGGGTGAAAAGCCTGAAAAGACATCAGACAAAGACCTCGCCAATCAATTAGAATATCGCCTGTTACCGTCTGACAATAACCCTATAGAGATATATGAAGAGTTACTCAAAGAGGGAAAAATTCCGGCTAAGAAAAATCTTGAAAGATACATCGAAAATCTCCGTAATAATAAACATTTCACCGATTTTGATGATGCGGAACTTATTTCCCGTTTTGAAATGCAAAATACTTGTCCTGATATACTTATCACTAACTACTCAATGCTTGAATATATGCTCTTACGTCCCCGTGAGGACAGTATTTGGAATTCAACGATAAATTGGCTGAATAAAGATAAAGAAAATAAACTGTTGTTTGTAATTGATGAAGCACATATGTATCGCGGTGCTTCCGGCGGTGAGGTATCTTTATTATTACGGAGACTTCTTACTAAACTTGGTATCAACCGTGATAAAGTGCAGTTTATTCTCACAACGGCAAGTATGCCAAAAGAAACACCCGAAGACGAACAATCTATACGAAAATTTGCAAAACTTTTATCGACTTCTGATAATGAAACCTTCCATTATATTTATGGGAATATTGTACGAGAAAATACCTCTGTGTCGATTACATTGCCCGATGATAATTATTCCATATTCGATGAAACTAATCTACTTGATAGCATAAATGCATTTCTCGATGGAAAGGTTGCTCCTTTTTCGGATATATCCACAGCAAGCAATTGGCTCTACGAAAATATCAAGAAAGTCGACAAATTTAGTGATATTTACAGGATATGTTGCGGTAACGCTTCTTCGATTGAAGAAATTGCATCAGAAATTTTTCCGGATATTTCTGAAAATGATGCTGTGGATTCAGCTTATAACGCATTATCCATAGCCTCATACGCCATAAATACAAAAGGCGAATCTCTGTTTCCGATACGGCTTCATATGCTTTTTCGGGGCATAAAAGGGTTGTTTGCTTGTACTAATCCGAATTGTAAATCTGGTCATTCATATGACGGATTTGCTCTTGGGCGTATTTTTACTAATGATAACGTTTTCAAATGTCCAGATTGCGGAAGTACAGTATATGAACTTATTAACGACAGACGTTGCGGGGCTTTATATCTTAAAGGATATATAACCGAGCATAGTGAACGTGCATATCTGTGGCGTAATTCCGGGTTATATTTCGGGAAAGATATGCGTGAAATTCAGCTCTTCATTCCGCAAACAGATAAGGTATATCCCAAAAAGGGAAAAGACCCGGCAACCATATGTTATCTTGATTCAAAAAGCGGATTTTTGTATTTCGGGGACGATTCTGTAGCAAGCCGTACCGGGATACTTAAATTATACTACAGCACCCACATAGATAAAAACAAACCAGATGTTATGACTTTTGCTACTTGTCCTCATTGTCAGCACGTTTTAAACAAAATGTCGCTAACTGATTTCTCCACAAAAGGCAATCAGTCTTTCTACAACATTGTCCGTTCTCAATTTAATGTACAATCACCTGTTAAAGGTCACGAGGATACATTTAAATTTCCTAATGAGGGCAGAAAAGTTTTATTATTTTCGGATAGCCGACAACGTGCTGCCAAACTTGCTCTTGATATGTCGCAGG
>JAISIJ010000154.1 GCA_031262245.1 Oscillospiraceae bacterium
AAGTTTTAATTTTAGGGTTCATAAGATTTTTAAGAGTTAACTTTGTTAATCGAAAAATCTATGCACACGGTAGTAGAATTTTGCACACCCTTGAATGAGAATAATTAAATTGTTTAGTTTTACAGTAAACTTTACAGCGTAGAATTAAGGACGTTTTTTCAATCCTCATAAATGCCGTATTTGTCGGTATTTTCGGATTTTTTTATTTTTGTGTATTATTTTTATATTAAATGATATTGGTAATATGGGTGCTTTATAAAATGGTTATTAAATACACCTAACTAAATCCACTCTTATAAAAGTAATTCGCTTAGTACAGCGTAATTATGCATCGCCATACCGATATGAATTTCCACATAAATTATTAGAGATTTTTATAATTTAATTTATTTCTTTATTATAAAATAAAGAAACGCCGAAAATATCAGCGTTTCAAAATAATATAATGTTAGGAGCTAACTCTGAGGGTCATATTGAGACTTAAAATTCTCAAGTTTTTCAATATCTTGTTTTTGAACACTACTGTGAAAACTTGATAGTGTCTTCTCAATATCAGATTTAGTTACGATGTCATCACCTATCTTGCTGTTTTCTTGTACAGAACGTTCAAACGCATTATCAGTACATCTATAGCAAAATTCAGCCATATCTGCTCCGTTAAATCCATCGGTTTTTGTTGCTAAATCATCAAAATCTATACCATCTTCAAGTGGTATTTCTTTGAAATTATTTAGCAATATTCGTTTTCTGGATTCGTAATCGGGCAATGGAATATATAATAACTCGTCAAATCTTCCAGAACGCATAAGTGCACTATCAATATCCCAAGGGCAGTTTGTAGCACCTAAGAGCAACAAGATATTTTCACTTTCTGAAAATCCCTGTATCTGAACTAACAATTCGGTAACTATGCGAAGCATTGGATTATCTGTATTATCACGCTTTGTTCCTAAGCTATCAAAATCATCAAAAAATATCACAGCACACTTTTCTCTTTTTGCTGTTTCAAACAATTGTTTTATATTTTTTTCAGCTTCTCCAAACCATTTACTAACAATATCGGAACATTTAACGTAAAAGAATTTTGCCTCTATTTCGTGTGCAATAGCTTTTCCTATCATTGTCTTTCCGGTTTCCGGCAAACCATACATTAAAATACCACCGCCGACTTTTCGATTAAGGAGTTTCGCTTTATCAGGGTGTTTAATCGGCAAAATAACTCTCCTACGAACCGCATCTTTTACTTCATTTAGTCCCGCAACATCATCAAAACAGATATTCGGTATTTCAACCGGTGTAAACTTTGTTTCTTTGTCGTCAGATGACGCTGAAGATGGAGCTACTTTCTTGTTCGATACATCATTAGCTAAAGATACAGAAAGGGATTTGGCGTAAGCAAATATTCTATCCGCTCTTTGGATAATCTCATTTCGGAGTTCACCCTCAACAGTAAGTGATATTTCAAGCAATGCTTTAGCTGAAAGCAAGTATAATCGCTTAGCTTCACGTGAATTTCCATTAGCCTTTGCTAATCCTGCGTTATTATAATACTTATCAAAATTACTGAATACCATATAACCTGCTCCTTTCTGATGATTAATATTAGTTAAGTTTTTCTATTTCAGAACCTATTTGTACTATTCTTTCGTTAATTTCATCTACATTGGCTTTTTCTTCAGCAACTTCGGCTTCTAATTTTGCTCTTCTTTCGGCTTGTGCTTTAGTTTTAGCACCTGTTTTAGATGCGTTATACATACCCATTTGAACGTAAACTCCGTCATTAGGTTCAACAGAATTTTCTTCAATTTTATCAACAGAATCTTGGATGCTCTTCATACCGTTACCGATATCTTTACTTTTGTTAATTCTTTCGGCTCTATTTGCAATGGTTTCCAATAAACCTTGCAAAATCCCATCAGCTGTACTACTTCTACCGCTCACACCATAATTTGCACTTTTATCTTCTGCATATTTCAGTCCATCTTTCGCTTTTTGAAGTTCAGCATCGATCTTTTCGAATTTTTCCCAAAGGTCCTCAGAGTTTTTGGGGTTCTGGGCTAAATCTTTCTTTATTGTATCTTTTTCGTACTCAAGATTCTCAATATACAGTTTAAGTCGCACTATGTCATTCAAAATTTTAGATTTTTCTTTTCGGTCGGTTTCTTTAATACCAAGTGAATTCAACTGCTTAATGTTTTCTTTGATTTCAGTTATTGCGGGATTAATCACTTTACTACATTTAGGATGGTGATTAAGTAATGACTGATATTCTTTCAAAGCAGTTTCATATTCAGAAATTGAAAGTGTCGGGGAATTCGAATACAGTAAAGTATCCTTAATTTCAGCAATTTTCTTTTTAACATTGTTTGTTTCAATAGGGTTTAACATAATTATAGTCTCCTTAAATATATTTTTTTACTTCCTATAAGTTTAAATTTATAGGTTATATTTTACTAAGTTCATCATTTTTCAGTTCAGTAATACCTCTGTCTAACAAATTAATTTTTTCCGCTCGACGTTTGTTGATTGCAGCCATACCCGCAGAGTGAGATTGGATTATGTCATCTTTATCTACTACTTTAGCAAATTCTATGACGTCCGTATTCGCTTCAGATATTTCTTTTTGTAACACAGCATTATCAATGAGATTTGTTTTTATTTTATCCGAAGAACCTGAATAATTTTTTAACATATTAAGAATGTACGCATCTTTAATACTGGCTATTTCAATTTCAGTTACATCAATTGAATCAACCAAGTCTTTAATAGTAAGTTGCATTCTATTGTAACGCCGTTCACATTGTTCAATTTGTTGTGCATAATGTAGTTCTTCAATATCTCCTATATCCAGCTCTGCAGCCTTAGTAATGAGATTTTCTCTATCATACAATATTTGCCTCGCTTCATCAAGTGTTGTTTTAAGCATTAACTGTAACTGTTCTGCTTTATCTTTATTTTTTTTGGTTTCTTCTGTCTTTTTGTCTATTGATAATGCATCATCTCTTTTCTTAGTAAATGCATTTCGATATTGGAGATTTATTTCTATTATATCGTTAGTCCCACGATATTCAATTAATGACTCAATTTGTTCACAATAAGCATTTACCACATTTGTATATTGTTGTTCAATATATCGGCCTTTTTGCAATTCTCTAATCAAAAAATCTATTTCGGCATCAATTTTTTTCCAATTATGAGAATGAATAGTTTGAGCTATCAAATCAGCACGTATCTTATATAACTTGTTCATTAAATTAGTCTGTTTTTGTATAGTTGCTAATTTAGCAATACTTTGTAACAAAATAGCAATATTATCTCGAGAAACTTTTTTTGCCTTGTTAAACATATTTTTTTACCCTTCTTTTATTTTTCACTTTACAACTTAATATTAAGTTTTGAGTATTGAAATAAAATTCAAATGAACTATCATATACCTATACATCCTAACTTAATTTCATTGGTCTGGGTTCTAAAATCCACTATTGTTTTCTTCGTTATTTTTTTTTTCTTCTTTCAATCTTCTTTTTGTACGATTGGGCCATACTGTGTTAATTTTGCTACATTCAATTTCAAGTGTACTTATCTTATTATACAATTCTCTTATATGAGAATCAGAATATATGGATAAATCATCAAACTTATGGTTTAAATTTTCAAAGGCATCCGTTAATTTCTGTATATTTCGTTGCATTTGTTTTATGTCATCAATTGAGAAACCACCGGTTGTAGAATTTTTAAGCAAAGCAGACATTTGTTCTGCACCTGTTAATGGAAAAACTTCATATAACTTTAGTAGACATTCAGAAAATAAGCCTGCTGTTTCAGACGACATTTTATTTTCATTTTGAAATTTATTTAATACACTAATAGCGGAGTGTATCGGCTTTTTTAATTCCTCATAAATTTTATCTTGTTTGAAATAATTATCCGGCATTTTAGAAAATATAATAAGTGGAAATAGATACTCACCAATACTTGGACTAATACTGCTTTTATCATAAGTCAATAAAAGTTCGTCAAGTTCAGAATTTAATGCATTATACAATTCAGTATTATTTTTATAAACCCAAACCATTGCACGAGAAAAGCAAGATACAAGAAACTTGCTTTTTTCACCTCTAATAATATAATTCCATTCTGTTGAATTATCACTTGATATTTCTTTACTACTCCGTGAAAAGCAGAACCCAAATTGCGGTATAGTTTTGCCTTCACCATTGCTAATAAATGTAAGTCGTCTCCGCAGATTTGGCATACAACAATGTAAAATAGCCATTAATTCACAACTGGTTTGTTCAAGAGATTGTCGACCAATAAGTCGGGAATAATAAATGAATATCCTTTTTTGTTCCACAAAAATGCACGATATACACCTTCAAAAAATCGGGCAAGTTTATCGTCATCATCTATTTTATATTTACTATAACAAATTTTTCCTATATCATCAAAAGGAGAACAGGTGATTTTAGAAACTGGATAATTCCCAATAGTATCTATTAATCGCCACGCACTAAGATATTCTACAGGATTACATTGAGATAGTGGTTTATCGGCGATATATTCAAAGTAATGACAATATTCAGAAATACGTTCCTCGCTTGCATTTATAGCATTATTCACACATACTAAAAAAATTCTTTCATTGGAGTAATGTAACCGGATAGTTCTACCACCAACATCGCTTGCAGAAGGTGCAGATAATGGAATTCCGAAAGTATTTTTATTAGAAGAATCTACGAAGTCGTAACCCATATTACCACCACGCGAAGAGTATACGTGTTGTTCAAAGGTAGGCTGTTCATTGCTTAACATCATAACTATTCCTCATCTATTGCTAATAATTTTTCAACAAGCCAAATAAAAGGGAAATCTACATATTTAGGGTCAATGCCACCCTTGACACACCAAACCATTTCCTCGCATTTTTTAGTATCTGTACAAGCAGGGTCAATATTCCCATATTTTTCATTTATAGGCTCTTTTCCGGTAGCACTTACTGCAAAATATCCTACAAAAATCTTGCCAAATTGTAGACGTCTCCTTTTTGGGATAAAATTACTTACTCTTGCACAAATATTCTCAACATCATTCATTGTAGGCCAAGATTCGAGGGTGTTTTCCTCGTCATAAAATTCATTGCAGTTTTCTATTTTTCTGTCTTTTAATAAATCAGATTTAGTTAAAACAAATGAGACAAAAGATTTATTTTTGTTAAAAGTAAACAATCTTCTTAATGTGACAATAATATCAGTATAACGATTGTCAATTAGTACATTCTCAGAATTCATAGGGATGTCGTATTTTTCATTGCTATCTGAAAGAGAGTTTTTGTCAAACAAAATTTCATCCACAGAAACAACGAAAAGACATCCATCACATTGTTTTAGGAATTCACGATGTGATTCATATTCGTTATCGTCAGACGTAGAGTCCATCAGAGATTCACCGGCAATATCTGTTATTGAAATCAAATATTTTTCATTTTTTGTATTATCACTCATATCAAGTAACAAGGGTAAATAGAAACCCGGGGTAGTTTTTGGGGGCAGAATATTAAATCGGTTTAATTTATTAGCAGTATCTATATAAAACTGCTGAGCACCCAATGTATTTAAGTTTAAATAATCAAATTCATAATTCCACTCAGCAAAAGCATTTAATTCAGCACATTGTCCACGTGTAAGAGATTGTAAATAAACACTTTTACCCGAACCAGCGGCCCCCACTAATCCTATAACAAAAATTTTTTTATAGGTAAAGAAATTTTTGGGAAGGGGATAACCGCAATTATGACAAGCTGGATAACTTTTCTCACCAAAAATTGCACCTTTATTACAAGTAATGTCAGCATCAAAATTTTCAGCATTACGATTTATAGTAACTTTATTCCATATTAACTCATCATCATCGGAATGATCAATTGCTTCTTGATAGAAAAGCCCTTTACGTTCCTGTTCGTTTAGATTAAAACGACCCATATTTTTATCTAATTTTTCTTTAAAATTATTGGAGCCCTCTATCAATAATTGGAATTTTCTCTTACTTTCCTCATCTAAATCTGCACTAACTGATTTTTCACCACGTATTGGTGTAAATGTAAAATAAACACCACAAGTATCAACACTTAATGGGACTGTACAAAGTGGGCAACGATGTGTATTATTCATAGTATTCTCCTTTTTATAATAGCAATAATTGCTATTTATAATACTTTTACTGTGAGTATTACTGATTTTTCATTAGTAATTGTTATAAGTTTTAATTTAATGTTCTTTAAGCAGAGTGAAATTAACAATTTTATTTTCAGCAGTAGTAATCGTATACTGAACGATTTCAGTTAAGAATTCAAATTTGTAAGGGTCGAATGGTAAATATTCAGTTTCTTTATATTTAACCTTAATAGTAAATGGTTTATTTGCCGTTACATATGGCTCAGAACCAAGAAAAAATCTAACTCCGGTCATATCTTCACAAAAAGCTTCATCGGTGGTATTGTATTCACCAACAATTCCATATCCTATACCCAAGTCATATTTTTTAATTTCATCAAGCATAAGAATAGCTTTAGGCATCGCACGAACCCACCCTTTGTCGTCATTAGGTTCTATCTTGCGGTAATCTCCACAAGACATCGTAGCGATTTTATTGCCCATTGAGTCCAACAAGGTTAGTTTTATTTTTCGTTCGGCGTTAAGCATTGTAGTTTCATTATCAATAAATTTAACGAGTGTAGGATAGATAATTTCACACTCATTAATAATGCGTTTTGCTTTTTCTGTTAGTTGAATTATCGAATCGCAAGAATTAGTAAGTTGATTTAGATAATTCTCTAAGTCGTCTAATCCAGAATGGTCTTGTAGCATTTTATGAAGTGATTCCATTTCGATTGCTGCATTTTGGATTTCTGCGAGTTGATCCTTTATTCCGTTAAATTTAGTTTGATAATCCTCATATATATCAGTCCGCTCTAAGCGTCTGCAATCACCTACATTAATCGAAACTAATTGTGATAAACAATTTTCAAGTAATGTTTTTGCGTTATTGTACGTTTGAATATATGTTTCAGTAAGTGTTTTAAACTCATTGTTTTTTTTGCTTATCTTAGAGTTAAGTTTCTTTTCTCTTTCAATTTTTTTATTTGTATCTACTACGAAAGCATCAACAGCCTTTTCAAACTGCAACTTGAATGCTTTTGCCTTTTTACACCACTCTTGTGACTTGACAAGTATTTCCTCACTAAGCTTAATACTATTATTACAAGAATCAAACAC
>JAISIJ010000438.1 GCA_031262245.1 Oscillospiraceae bacterium
CATTTTTCGTTTCGCTTTTTTTTCTATTAATTCACAATCCCAATAGGTATTGAAAACAGTATTTTTATAACCCTCGGTAACGGTATAATTATTAAGCAGAGTGGGGAAGATTTTATCTATAACATCATCTAATATAAGACGTTCGGCAAAGGGAACAAGTCTTTTTTTTGAATAGACATCAGAGTAAGTGCCATCGGGATAAAGACAGAGCATAGAATTATAATCATAATTATTTTCCGTTGTCCATATACCTAACACTAATATTACATCATTTTCTGCACAAATGTCAAGTAATTTTTGTTGTTTTTCAGTATCTTTATAAAAATTAAAAGGAATGGCTATTTCAGGGGTTAAAACAAGGTCGGTTTCTGTTGTAATATTTTCCTCAATAAGGTTAATATAGGTTTTAAACATCTCGTCTTCGGAATACCACCGAACAAGCCCGGGGAAATTCCCCTGAACCATAAGGACGTTCAATTCACTTTTGTTGTCAGAGGAGTTATACAAGAAAATATTTGCAAAAAAACCTAAAACTATATTCCCTAAAACAACAGAAACAGCACAGCGAAAATATCTGTTTTTGTGATTAAACTTTTTCTGTTCTTTGAGGTTATTAATTACAAGAGCTGAAAATCCGTTGAAAAGCAGTATTATAAGTGATATAAACAGACTGCCGAAAAGGCTTGCAGATTGAATAAAAGGTGTGAACGGTGCGATAATATTTGCAAGTCTGCTCCAAGGAAAGGCGAGAGGATAGAAGAGGCTTTGCAACCATTCTCCCAAAACAAAGATACAGGAAAAAGCTATAACCGATTTTGTGTTTTCTTTTAATTTTCCGCCGAAAATTATAAGCGGAACAGCCCAGTAGACCGTAAGATATAACGCAATTAAAATTAAAGCAATTGTTATAATCAACGCACGCTGAAAATCGGAAAATTCCAAAATCTTCGAAAATTCATATAGCCAGCAAAGGGAAATTATAAAGAAAGGAATACCAAAAGCAGAGATATAAAGCAAGCGTTGTTTAACGGAGTTTTTTTGCAGAAATGCTTGAAAAAGAGGAATTCCCGCAAATAAAGCCAATATCCAAAAAGAAGTGTTAAAGGCAAGTGCAAAGAGTACTCCCGATATAAGACATCGTAAGAGGTTAATTATCATTATGCCGCAACACTCACTTGGTGAAGAATTGCAAGTAATCTTTCATTGATTTTGTCGTGAATATAATTTTTCAATTCATTATTTTTATATATTCCCTTGAAATGTTCAGTCATATCTTCTAAAAATTCATATGCTTTATTATCCCAAAGCATAATATCTTTAAGGAAATAGAGATACAGTCTTTTTGTTTCCTGTAGGATATATTCTTCAATAATGGGTTCTTTTGAAAGAATACTCTCATTGGTAACAAGACGTAAACCCAAACCTGCGGCATATTTAACATCAAATTCGCTGTTAAATTTTTTCATACATTCGTCAATAGCAGCTATATATCGGTGTTTCATATTTCTTTGCAGACTTGCTTTTATCCAAAAGAGGTTTGTTTTGTCCTCCCCTGTTGAATAAAGCGAAACCCTATCGGCAATTTTTGCATAATCTTTAAGTGCAATATCAATTGTATCTTCAAAAGTCATAATATCGGTAGCGGCAAAACGTCTTTTTGTACGCATTAAAACAACTTCGCTGTCAATGGTTTTAACATCTTTAAGCATTCTTGCAAGTTCGATAATCAAATGACGTTTTCTGTAAGGAAATTGGTTAAACATCAGTAATTTATCACAGCAAACGCCGAATAATACGCTGTGTCCGTTGAAGTAGTCAGAGGGAAATTCCAGAACATATCCTAAAGGAATAAGCTCTGTAGGTATAACAACAGTATCTTTATTACTTTCAAATCGGGTATTGCTGTTAATAAAAACAACATTTTTTGCTTCGCCGTTTTCAAATATTGTTTCAACAATACTGCCGTCTGAATACATAAGGAATTCCTGTAAGAAGTCATCCCTTGACTCATCGCCGCAACAGGTTATTATTTTATATGCATTATTCATAATACCACCGTAATTAATTATTTTTGCGGATTTTTCTTATAAAACTGCCCTCGGGGAATATTTTTTCACAAGGCAGTTTGAGTTTTGCGGTTGCAATATTGGCAACTTCAATACTTTCACCTTTAAGATTATAAATCTCAGGGCATTTTAAAGCAGTCGGAGGATTGAAAGGTTCAAGTATTTCCAATTCTTCATTGGGATAGAAACGGTTACGTTGTTGAAGATACATAAACTCACCGTCACATTTATCAATAACAGCAACAACTTCCCAATCTCTTATATAAGAACTTGTTTCATAGACTTGGTTATGTTGATTATCTCCGAAATAAAAGCCGGTACAATAACCTCTGTGTGAGATTTTGAAAACTTCCTCTTTGACCCATTCGGGGAGGGTAATACCTTTTTCAAAGCAATCAACGGCATAACGGTAAGCTTTGGTAACAGAGGCAACGTAGTATTCTGATTTTGCTCTGCCCTCAATCTTAAGACTGTTAATACCCGCCGCAGCTAATTTGTCAATATATTCAATCATACATAAATCTTTGGAATTAAAGAAATATGTACCTCTTTCGTCTTCTGTAACAGGGAAATATTCATTAGGGCGTTTTTGTTCTGTTAAAGTATATTCCCAACGACAGGGTTGGGCACAAGCCCCTCTGTTTGCATCTCGATTTGTCATATACGAAGAGATAAGACATCTTCCTGAAAATGACACACACATTGCACCGTGGACGAAACACTCTATTTCTAAATCTTTCGGAACTTTTAAGCGAATTTCCGTAATTTCTTCAAGTGATAATTCCCTTGCCAAAACAATACGCTTTGTACCCATTTCATAAAGCATATTTGCAGTTTCATAGTTGGTTACACCCATTTGTGTTGATATATGAATAGGGATATTATATTTTTTTGCAATATTAAAAATACCTAAATCGGCAATAATTATACCGTCAACACCTACTGTTTCTGCCTCTTCTAAAAATTGAGGTAAGAGTTTCAATTCGGTGTTATGAGGGATAATATTAGCGGTGAGATATATTTTTCTGTTATGAGAATGTGCAAAATCAACAGCGGAATGAAAATCTTCAAGGGGAAAATTCTCGGGAGCGACCCTCATTCCTAATATCTCTCTGCCTAAATAAACAGCATCTGCACCATAAGCAACAGCGGTTTTAAGGGCGACAAAGCTACCCGCCGGGGATAAAAGTTCAAGCATTATCTTTCTCTTTTATAGTTATAGTTATAGTTTTTTTATCCTGCAAAGTGGGGATAATCAAGCATATGACAAAGTAAAGCTATATTAACCGCAGATTCAACACAGGGAACGGCACGAGCAACAATGCAAGGGTCGTGACGTCCTTTTATCTCTAAAACTTCGGGTTTTTGGGAGGTGAGGTTAACTGTGTTTTGGGGTGTTGAGATAGAGGGAGTTGGTTTAATTGCAACATTAAGTGTAATGGGCATACCGGAAGAAATACCGCCTAAGATACCTCCGTGGTTATTGGTTTTTGTAACGGTATGACCTAAATCGTTTATATAAAACTCGTCATTGTTTTGAGAGCCTGTAATTTTTGCACAGTCAAAACCCAAACCGAATTCAAGTCCTTTAACAGCGGGAATACCGAAAATCAACTGTGCAATAGTATTTTCAAGACCGTCAAATATCGGTGAACCGATACCTGCCGGAACATTGATACTTGCACATTCTATAATTCCGCCTAAACTTTCTCCGCCCTCACGAGCTTTTTGAATATCAGCACGCATACGTTTCCCTTTTGTATCATTGATAACAGGGAACAATTTACGTCTGATATTTAAAATTTCGTCTTTGGAAATAGTTGTTCTGTTAAAAACTTCGTCTTTAATATTATGGATAGAAGAAATATGTGCACCTGTATAAATACTTCGACGTTCTAAAATCTGACCGCAAACAGCCCCCGCAAAACAGAGCGGAGCGGTTAATCTGCCTGAAAAATGTCCGCCGCCTCTGACATCATTAAAACCTCTGTAGCGAACAGCACCTGTATAATCGGCGTGTCCCGGGCGAACAAGTTGATTTGTTTGTTTATAATCGGCAGAGTGTTGGTCGGTATTGTTGATAAAAGCACAAAGAGGTGTGCCTGTTGTTTTTTCATTTAATAATCCCGACATAATCTGAGGTAAATCTTTTTCTTTGCGAGGTGTAGTGGTACCGTCGCTTTTAGGTGCTCGTCTTGCCATAAACGCTAATAATTTTTCAGTGTCGATATATTCCCCAGCAGGCAGATTTTCCAACACAACACCTATTCCGGGACCGTGGCTTTCCCCCCATATTGACATTTGAATTCGATTATTAAAACTTGAAGACATTTAATTCTTTCCTTAAAAATTCTTATATTTATATTATTTCCTAAATAAAAACCTTTGCAAGGTTTTTATTCAGAGAACAGTATTATTGTTCATATTTTAAGCGATAAATTTCATCCCAAAAAGACGGATAGGATTTACCGACACATTCGGCGTTTAAGATAGTAATGGGATAAAGGGATTTTTGAGCGGCGATAGCAGATGACATAGCGATACGGTGGTCATTATAACTGTCAACTATACCTCCTCTGAAATATTCAATGGGTTCAATTTTTAAACCATCGGGGTATAACGTTATTTTTCCGCCTATATCGTTGAGATTTTTCGTTATAGCCGCAAGTCTGTTACTCTCTTTTATTTTTAACCGCTCCGCACCGTTGATTATGATATTTTTTTTTGCAAAACAGCAGGCAACAGCTAAAATCGGGACTAAATCGGGAACATCTGTACAATTTATTTCGGAAATGTTATTTTGTTTCAGTTCTTCGAGTATTTCAATGATTTTATTGTCACCTTGAGAGGAATTTTTGGGGAGATTGGTGAATTTTATATCAGAGCCTAAATAATTGGCAGTCAGGAAGAAAGCAGCTTGAGAGAAATCGCCCTCAATGTCAATATTATTCCATTGATATGTCTGGTTGCCTTTAATTGTATATGTATTGCCGTCCTCAAGAATTTCAATACCGCATTTGCGTAAACAGGCAAGTGTCATATTTGAATAAGGCTTGCTTTCGTGAGGTTCTGTAACGATAATTTTACTGTCACCGTTAAGCAAAGGCAGAGCAAAAAACAGACCGCTGATAAATTGTGAGGAAATATTTCCCTCAATATTATACTCGCCCGGTTGAAGTTGACCGCTTACTTTCAAAGGCAGTTTATCACCATCGAAAGTTATTCCTTTTTTTGAAAATTCACGCAAGTATGCCGTCAACGGACGTTCAGGCAAACGACCGTCGCCGATAAATGTTATATTTAATCCCAACGCACAGGCAATGGGCAAGAGAAATCTTAAAGTTGAACCGCTTTCAAAGCAATTTACAACAGATTCTTGTTCAAAATCTTCAAGAGAGTGTTTGGTTGCGAAAATATCATTTGAAACTTCGTAAGAAGATAAGTCAAATTCATTTTTAGACAGATATGCACAGATTAATGCTCTGTGCAAAAGGCTTTTTGAGGGAGGTAATGTGAGTTTGCCTTTTAAGGGGATAGATTTAAGTGTAATATTCATTATTTCACCTTAAATTCCGTTTAAGCAGAAAATATTACTGCAAAAACTCTGATATTTTAGTTTTTCTGATTTGTGCGGAACCAATTTCTTCACAAACAATAAAATTAAGGAATTCCCCCGAGCGTTTTTTGTCTAAAGCACAGACTTCAAGCAGTTTTTCGGTAGGGAAATCACAACTGATAGGTAAAGAATAGCCTATTATACAATCTTTTAATTGATTAGTCAAGTGACTTGCAAAATTTTCTGTAATTAAAATCATTCCGATTGCAACAGCAGAACCGTGGGGTATGGTGAAATTGCTCAATTTTTCCACAGCGTGTCCGAGAGTATGCCCGAAATTCAACAGCATACGCTCACCTTTTTCAAATTCGTCGGCAACAACAATATCACGTTTAATTTCAATACATCTTGTGATAATTTCTTCAATATTCACTAAAATATTGTCTATGTTATGTTCAAAAAGCTTGTCGAAGAGGTTTTTATCTTTAATCATTCCGTATTTTATTGCTTCTGCAACACCGTCGGCGAGGATATTTTTCGGAAGAGTATTCAGCGTTAATGGGTCACAAAGAACTATTTTCGGCTGTTTAAAAGCACCGACTAAATTTTTCCCTTCGGGTATATCAACAGCGGTTTTTCCGCCGACACTACTGTCGATTTGTGCCAAAAGAGTTGTGGGGATTTGGATATAATCAATGCCTCTGAGCCAAGTTGCCGCGGCATATCCCGCAATATCTCCAACAACGCCGCCGCCTAAAGCTATGATAACATCGGAGCGTGTGATTTGAGCTTTTGCAAGAGCTGTATATATTTCACAGAGCGTGGTAATGTTTTTTGATTGTTCCCCGTTTTTAAAAGAAAAGACGATTGCAGTTAATTTTGAGGTGATTTTTTCAAGATAGAGTTTTTCAACAATATCGTCTGTGATTATAAATACTTTCCTGTTTTTGATAATATTTTCGGCATAATCAATAAAATTATCTAAGAGATTTTGTTGAATTATTACATCGTAAGTATCAGAAGTATTTACAGTTATTTTTGACATATAGTACTACCTTATACAACTAAACCGCCAAAAGGCGGTTATATTTTTCTTGATTTTGTATATAGTTCATTATTAAAGGTCAAAGCTCCGGAATATTTTGCATAAGCGGCATTTGAACCTTTATTTTCTTTCTTTATTTCTTCGGTAAGATAATCCATTTCAGCTTGAAAATTATTTCTTATCATATCGTTCAGTTCTGAAATTCGTCTTTTACAGGAAAAAATCTTTAAGGACACATCAAAATACCCCAAGTAATTCTCATCAAGAGTATTTCTGTCACAATCACAGTTTAAAACTTTGCTTAAAGTTACATCAGACATAGTTTCTGAATTTAAGAGCAAGTCGAGTTTGTCAATTTCAGCGGCATATTCGTCCCTTTTTCGCATATATTCTGCGTTTTCATAGACATTTGCCTCGTACATTTTCAGTGTTTCAACTTCATACAGCGAAAACCATTGCAATTTTTTTTCTAAAATATCTTTGATATTCATTGTAAAACCTCAATTTTGTGTTATACTATATCATATTAAGAAAGGGGCGGTAGAAGTTGACAGCGGTTTTACATTCGGAATACAGAATAGACGATGGTTTTGCCGAAATTTTCCCCGAAAAAGGAATAATCGTTTACACAGGTAAGCAGTTGCCGTTTCTGAAAAAAGGCGAAAAAGTGGAAGTTGAATGTGTTGATATACAAAAAATCACAGGAGAAGTAATCAAAACAACCGAAGATTCAATTTCCGTAGCAATTAAAAGTGCGGAAATTTTCAGCAATGCAAGTGAAAGTTCGGAATTGCCCAATATTCCTTGCGAAATAAAAGGAAAAATAAGAAATGTTGAATGTAATATAACTCATATTTCTTTGGGAATGATTAAGTTTATATCTCCTGTGATTGAAAAAGACAAATTTACCGTTAAAGTGCTTTGGCAAGGCAAAAAATTGTCTATAAAGAGTAAAATCCTGCCTGTTAGTTTGCTTTTCGGACAAAATGCAAAATATGAATGTGAAATTTGCGAAATAAATAACCGTTCTCTTATGTTGGATTTAATAAGCTATTATCATAAAATTTGGTTATCTGAATACTTAGAAAAGTAATCTTAAAAAATTTGAACACTGTCGTTAAAGTAATGTAGTGGAAATTTTTTATGTTTTTGCTTTTTATTTGCCTAACCGATGTTCGGCAACAGTACCCTTAAATAATTCGTTAAAAACATTCTAATTATCGTTTTCTTCTGACTTCGTCTTCTTGACAAAATCTGCAAAACTTGATTGCACATCAACAGCTTTAGAGGAATCCTGATTTATTTCGATAGTTTGCTGTAACTCCGAACGTATTATCTTAATAGAACGAGGTGCAGTTATACCGATTTTTATGCGTTCGCCGCCGATGTCGATTACTTTAACTATGATATTATCGTTTATAATAAAAGATTCTTCTTTTTTGCGTGATAGAATTAACAAGAGTACGCCTCCTTTTTTTCATTCAAATGCGAAAGTTTTTTCAAGGTTTCGGAATATTCTAAGTACGGGTGAAACGGGTCAATTTGAATAGATTGGGAAACGTACAGGATACTCGCTGTCAAGCATAACCTGAACAGCTTTTTTATTGTCTTGATTTATGACAATGGGGGAGCGAAGATTTACCGTGGATTCTTCAAAATTTTCTCTGATAACACCGACCAACCAGACTGTATATTCACCATTGCCGAGTTTCCCGACATAATAGTCCTCAAGGTCAAAACTGTAATCAATTTTGAAAGATTCCGGATTTACTAAGATAAAGCAAAGAGATGGTTCTGTAGAGGATTGCAGCCAAGAGAGATATCCTGAAGTATTATCTTCTGACATTAAAGCGAACGTCTTGAACTCTTCAAAGCCGTAAAGCGGTTGAACAAATGTTATAATATCATTGTCCTCGAATACTACCTCGCCGAAATCCCTTGTGTTTAAGAGCATAATTAACTATCTCCGTTTTTAGTTTCTGGTATTTTTACGTTGGAGTCACAATCAAAGCAACTCTTTCTTCAGTAGGAAATCTAAGAAAGAGTAAAACTTAAATTATTTCAGTAATTATAGTTTGGCTAAATCAGCGATAAATATTCAACTTATTTGAATATTTTTTGAAAAACTCTAATTTCAAGCAACTCGGTCAAGAAATGTTTCTTCATAATCGGGGTTACTTTCCGGAGGAACATACATAAAACCGCCGATATATTCAACGTCTACTTTGGGTTTTGTTATGACTTTCATTTCAACATTGCCGGGAACATATTGACCCGGAGTATATTTATGGTAAGCATCTTTTGCGGTGTTGAGTTTGCTTTGGTTATTATTTTTTGCTGAATTATCTGTCAACGACTGAATAAGTTGATGTGTTTCAACGTAATTCCGAACGGGTGTGCGTGAAGAAAACGCAGATTCCAATACTGATTGAGCAACTGCAACAGATTGTGAGTTTTGAGAAATACTGTCGGTTCCGGTGATATTGTTTTCTCTGTCATATTCTGCAGCGAGTTTCACTGCAATATCTTCATCATTTTCTTCTCCATTGGAGAAAAATTTTTCTTCATTTGCGGTTTTGTTTTGCTGTGTTGTTATTTCTTTTGAAATAACAACATTGTTGCCGACATACTCCTCTTGAGCTGCTTTTTCGGCATTTTGATAAGCTTCGTCTCTGTTTTTCTCTGCCTCGTTGAGTTTTAATTCGGCATTTGTAATCCTAAGTTGATACTCAATGGGAACAGAAGTGATTTTTATCAGTTGCATAATGTCACTCCTTTGAACTCCGTATAATAAATATTACACAGAACAACAGCACTCTGCAGAATTGTTTTTACGAAACAACCACCCGAAGTAACCCTCCTCCGAGCAATTTTCTGAACAATCTTCAGAGTAACCTCCTTGTAACATTCTAATTATAAGGTTTACTTATTAAACTTGTCAAGAAATTTTTTATATTTTGAACAAAATACATAAAACGCAAGTGATATTTTAAACATTGTATACAAATAGTTGAAAGAACAATGTTTATTACTGAAAATATTTACATAATGTATACAAAATTCATCACATAACAACATAATCCATAAGGGACTTCGGAAGAAATTGACTTCCGAATTTTAAAGTCAGTGTCCAAGCATACTCATTCATTTCCAAATTTGTAATTTCTTCTGCGTCATTAATTCCTTCTATTTGTTGCTGTAATTCTTTAAGCGTTAATTCTTCATTTTCAAGACGGTCTAAATTATCCGTAAGATATTTATCTCTTATACCTAAATCTGCAATTTGACCGACTATTTTATTTGTTTGGGACTGTAAATGGGTATCGGCGGCATTAAAAAGGGCATCGTTATAGTTTTTTATAGTATGATAAATATCATAAGTGCTGTAATTTAATGTTATTTCTTCGCCTTTATCATTTATAAAATTACCTGTTAAAATTCGGTCTTTTGAGAGTTGCTCCGGGTCGATTTCGTCATTTAAAGCTCTGGAGATAAGTGATTGCGAGGTTTCACCATCTGCCGTGGGAGGTAAAGTCATATAGGCAGAGCGGATTTCGTCGGGGATAAGGGAATAACTGAGGGATTGTGAAAAAGTTTCAAAAAGTGTATAGGCATTATCTGAAATTTCAAATGTCAGTTTTCCGTCACCGTCACCTGTGGCATCATAAAGTCTGCGGAACATTGAACGTTCATTTTCGGGAATATTTGAAACACTTTCAGGCAGACTGTAATTTACATTTGTTGAACCGTAGCCGTAAGCGTCAAGCCCCGAAACAGTAGATTTTATAACAGAGTCAATATCAAGACCTGTATCGGCGGAAACTCTCATACCCAAGCCCACATCAACGTAACTGTCGTCGGAATAGGCAACTTTTGTTACGGCATATCTGGGCATATCTTCTGTTGCCGCAATACGAGTTCCGAATTCGTTGGTATAAGTCAGTCCTCCGTCATCACGGTTTAATTCATAGAAATAACCTGTGTTGTTGTCACGGATATAATTCCCTTTCATAAGTCCCGATTCGTCTGTTTTGAAAAAACCCGTAGGCTCTGTGATATTGCCGTGGTCGGCATCATAGTAAACGGTTTTGTTACGAATTTGTTGTTCTGTAAGACCTTGATAGTTAATGCAATTGCCGTTATCGTCATATTCAACAGTCATATTTTCATTGCGATATAAACCGTCACCGTCACGAGTCCATTCATTTCCTTCTTCGTCAAGGAGTTTTTGTGTGACATTTGTTTTTAAATCTTCATTATAATAAGTATATGCAGAGGGGTCGGATTGATATCCGAAACCGGAAGAAAGAGGAATTTTCGTGATATAGTTTGATTCATTTTGTAAATCAAACATTTCTCTCGTTCCTGCTGTATCTTCGGGTGCGTCATAGAAACTATATCCGTCGTCAAGATTTCCTTCAAGTGTCATAATACGTCCGTTGTCGGTTTTGAAAGAAAAAACCGTGCCGTCTTCATTCCAAGTTCCCAAATACATAGTCTGATTTTTCAGACTTTCGGGGTAAGTGTCGGCAAGACCGACAATTTTTGAAACGTCAAAATATTCAGCAAAATTTACAACTTTGTTTATGTCGGAAACTCTTGCATCATTAAAATACGGCTCTTTGTTAAGTGCGGTATATGAACCTGTTTTAAAAGGGACATCGTCGGCTTTTACGCCCGAGAATACATAATCGTCACCGTACATTGCGTTGCCTGTTTTCAGAATTTGCTCCATTTGGGTTTTGAATTGCTCCGCAACAATAGTACGCTGACTTTGGTCGAAAGTACCGTTTTGGATACGGAGAGCCAAAGCGTGAGCGTCAACCATTAAATCTTTTGTTTCATCGAGGTTATCTTCCGCAACGGAAAAAGCACCTTGAGTTGTTTGGGTGTTTTCCTGATATTGAGCATTGCGGTAAAGGCTTGAACGTACCATTTGTGCTCTTGTGCCTTTAACAACATTTTCCGACATCTTGGAGAAACCTCTGCCTGAAACAAGTCTGTTCATTGATTTGTCAAAGTCAACAGAGGTCTTATTTACTCTTGCAAGATAATTCCTTGTTGTTGCATTCTGTGTTATTCTCATATCATAATCCTTTAAAAAGTCAATTGATTTTCGGCATAAGAAATATTTTCAAAAAATCTATGCAATCGCTGCACCTATTTGATTGACAATTATATCAAGCATATCATCCATAGTAGTCATCATACGAGCGGCAGCTTGGAAAGCACGATTGTAAACAAGCATACTTGTCGTTTCTTCTGTTTCCGAAACACCCATAATGCTGTCACGGGTATTGAGTATTTCCTGTGTGATAACCAAAGAGGCTTCGAGGTTGGTATTTGCAAGGGAAATATCGTTACCTAAAGTGGTGGTATAGTCAGAGATATATGCTTCAAAAGTACCAGTAAAATCATTGTATTGTCCGTCAAATTTATGAGGTTGGTTTGACAGTTGGTCAACCATTTTAAGCACATAATTATTTTCGGAGCTGTTTGGGTCATATATAAGATAAGAGGGGTCCATTCTTAAAGCATTTGAGGTTGAAATATTTTTTGCCGTGACGTGTTCAAAATCAAGAACAGTCCCCTGTGCATTGCTTGCTCCTATAAAGTTTCTGTATAACGGATTACCGTATTCATCAAGTTTATCTGTGGGCGGTTGAACAGTATCGTCAACTACGGGGATTATATTGTTAAAAGTATCGGCAAGTGTTTGGGCAAAAGCGTCTAACTTATCTTTATAATACGGAAAACCGCGTTGACGTGTGTCAGTTTCATTGATAGGATTTGGACCGTTGCCGTTTAAAATGTCGAGATATGATTTTAATCCGCCTGTATCGGCATTCATTACTTCACCCGAGCTACGCCAATGTGCTTCGGTGTTACCGTTTATAGTCTGCAGCATAAGTCTGTCATAATCTTTGCCGTGAACAGCCATTTGACCGTTAAACTCAACTTTTACACCGCCGACAGTATCTTTTTTCGGGTCATAAATATCGCTTATATCGGTTACTTTAACCTGACCGTACATTGAAAGCTCATCAATCAAGAGATTACGTTGGTCTTTTAATTCGTTAGGTCCGTAAATACCTGTATATTGATTTGCAATCATTGAGTTTTCGATACGGTCGTTTAACACACTTATTTCCTTGAAAATCTCATTAACTCTGTCGGTTGTAGATTTGAACTCGTCTTTAAAAGTGGTTTCAAGGCTTTCAAGTTGGGCATATTTTTGGTTTAAGACATCACAGATATTTGAAAAAGAGTTTGCAACAACTCCGGCTATTTCAATTGAGTTAGCGTTAGAAGAGAAATCCTGTAAAGCATTATAAATCTCGCTTATGGAATTTCTTAAAGAGTAACCGTTACCTGTTTTACCCTCATCAATTTCTTGTAAAACACTTTCCATTTGACTGAGCATATCCGACGCTTTGTCATAATATCCGGAGTTTGCATATTGGTTTCTGAAATGTTGGTCGAGTTGCTTTGAACGCAATTGTTCAACCCCCTCAACAGTAACACCCATCCCGGCATATGTAACCTGATTGGTCTTATATCTTGTAATATAATCTCCGGCAGAATTGGCACGTTGAACAATTCTTTGACGAGTATATCCCTCTGTTGTTGCATTAGAGAGGTTGTTCCCTACGATATCCATTCCTTTTTGAGATGCAAAGAGCCCCGATTTTGATGCTTCAAATCCGAGAAAAGTTGGTCTGATTGCCATAATTATTATCCTTATTAAGTTTTTATTTGTTAAGCTTTTTTATTTAAAATATTCGGACGTGTAGTTTGGTTTGTTTGTGTGCCGTTGGCATTGTAGCTTTTGGAATCGGTAAAAATACCTGTCATTTCATTTACTATATCTATATTCATTTGTGCAAAGTCCAAGGAACGTTTATTAAATTCTTTTACTACATTAACGGAGTTAACCAAGTCGTCATATAAAATATTGAGTTGGGTTTGTTCTTCTCCCGAAACAGAATTAATAATCTCTTTGAAAGATTTATTTTCCAAGCCTAATTCTTTGTGAAGTTCAATACGGCGGCTTTCAAAATTTTTAATTTGTTCTTCTGTGTCCATATGCACATTAAAAGCATTGTCAATTCTTTTTGTGTCACGAGCATAGAGTGCTTTGAATTTTTCTTCTTCTCTGATTTTAACTTT
>JAISIJ010000490.1 GCA_031262245.1 Oscillospiraceae bacterium
AAGAACCGTTTATAAACATACTCGGTATCTCTTTCAAATTGCTCGGCAACACGATTTTCTTTAAAAACTTACAGTCCTTAAAAGCCTGCTCCCCAATTTCAACAGTCGTATTTGAAATATTTACATCAGCCAAAGCAGTATACTCAAATGCAGAAAACCAAATGCTCTCTACATTTTCTAAGTTTATTTCGCTCAAAGTTCTGCAATAACTAAATGCCTCATCACCGATAACTTTAACACTTTCAGGCAGAATTATCTCCTGCAAAGAAGAACAATTCATAAAAGTTTTCGGTGCAATTTCAGCCAAATTCTGAGGCAAAACCACGGATTTTAAGCTCTCGCAATCTGCAAAAGCTCCCTCCTCAATAATTTCAACGCTATCCGCAATAACAACACTCTCTAACTTTTTCGCACCCTTAAAAGCCTCTTTCTCAATAACTTTTACCCCTTCAGGCACTGCAAGCTCCGTTAATTCCTCGATATTTATCAAATCAATATCACTCGGAAAACCATCACTTGTAATTTCTAAGATATCGTCCGATTTTACCTCTGTCACCTCGTTCGCACTAATTCCGCTCACCAAACTCGTAAACGCCATCGCACACGCCAAAACCACCGATAGCCCACGCTTTAATATTCGTTTCATACACTCCGCTCCTAACATTTCAAAAAACAGTTTTGAAAGAATAGAGTAGTCTATCACAATAACGAAAAAAGCAAGCAGTTTATTTGCTTGCTTTTTTTATTCATATTTAATTTTACTCAATTCTTTCCAACCTGTAATTATCCAAATTACACTTACCCTCACGCAATCTCAAATACCCCTCAACGCTGTAACGCCCCCAACGCTGCACCGAAAATTCAACCGCACTCGGTCGCTCCGAAGTAGGTACTCTTCTCGCAAGCCAAGTATACGAGTGTTCTTCACTCAAAATATCACCGTCACTCTTGCGGAAAAATCTCAACATTATACATTGTGTATCCTCCGCAAAAAGCTCTATTCTAAACTTATCATCGCCTAAAAAGTAGGCGTAACCCTCGGGAACGTCGTCAACATTTCTAATCAAGTATTTTTCCATTATAAACTCCTTTTACCAAACCACCGAAATCATTCATAATCCCCATTAGTTAAACTCACATTTTTATAACTCTTACGGTTATTTCCGAGAGTAATATCTGTATATTCCTGAATACTACCATCACGGTCGGCGTGTGTGGTATATCCGCAACCCCCGTATTTTTTCATTAATTTCTTTACCTCGGTTATAGTTAAACCGCCTAAATTATTCCCCACAGATGTAACGCATTTATCACAAGAAACACAATTCCAAAGCTTTTTAGGCTCACCCCTCCATTCCTCGGTAGGGTGCAAACGATAACAACTTTCCGTTTCTTCCTCACTGCAATGGGTTTCATACAAAACCATACACCCCAAATCAGCCCGCGTCTGCTCATCAACCGTATCGGGAAACTGGTAATAATTTAACTTCATTTCTTTTAACCTCTCAAAAATTCGGCTTGTTTTCGCAAAATTATTATAACACGTTATAAAACAATTGTCAATTTTAATTTTTACAAGGCAGTCTATCGAAAAAACAACCCTCTTTCAAATGAAAAAGGATTGTAAAATATTAAGCTATTCCTGCTTCTTCAAAGAATTTATGGAGTTCTTCATCACTAACCTTATCAGAAATAATCTCAAAAGGGTATCGTTTCTCGGATTTAAACATATACACCTCTTGTTCCTCGTATTCTTCCTCAAAATCCCTTGCATCGATGTTAGAATCCATTGCATCGATGTTTTGATTTACAACACATTTTCCCATAAGTTCACCTCAAATTTTTTATTCGATGAACTCATTCTGTCTACCCCACAATTCGCATTACGCTCTTTATTGTATCAATATCCAATGTTTTATAATACTGCTGTTTGTTGCCCTCGCACTGCACATTCCTCACCAAAACACAACCCTCTCCCGAACTTGAACGTGTTCTTAAACCGCTTATCATTTCATCAATCGCCTTGAAAATTTCAGCTTTATCATACTGCTTTTTATCTCCACCGATACTCTTAACTTTCTCATAGAACCCCTCAATGCCGTATTTTTTCTCCAAGTATTCAACGTATTCAGGAGAAGCACTTTGCGTTTTCTCGCCTTCTAAAATATCCTTGAATTTCCTATAACAAACGCCCTTACTCTCAAATCTGAAAAAGTAATCATCACCGTAAAACTCCTCCAAAATCTCCGCATTATTCGTACAAATCAACACCGAAGGTCTATCACTCCTCGTTACAAAATTAACCTTATAAAACCCCTCCTGCATTAAATCACCCAACTCCTGCACCGTTCTCGGTTTCGGTACTTCTTCGCATTTATACCCCTTACGCCTGTTTTTCTGCCTATAACCCGCTACATTAAATTCCTCCGGGAACATATTCATAATCCGCCACAAATACTCCGTTGTGAGTTTCAATGAACTCGTTACACAAGCTGTATCACCGAATTTCTTAAAATCTTCCTCAGATATATTCATTTTCTCGCACAATGCCGCTCTGTCTTTGATATTTTTGAGATTTTTATCAAACCAACCATAAACCCTCGATAAATCAACATCAACATCCTGCAATAAAACTTCGCTCAACTTGCTTACTTTCTGTACCGCTTCAATATCCGCAATATGGATATTTCTTACCCCTGTGCTGAACCTCGAAGCCACCAAAACCGGTGCATAAAATTTATTAAATCTCAAATCAAACGGATACGCCAAAACTTCCACCGCTCTTTCTTCACCATAAACCCTCTTCAAAATCTCGCTGTTTTTAGTGAAAACTAAATCGGTTTCGCCAAACTTAATCCTATAAACCCCTTTACACAGATTATCATTCAAAAATGTTCCCACCGCAATCATAGCCTCATAACTCACAATATGAACCTTTTCCAAATCTAAATCCTGCCTTGGAATAACCCCTGTATACACAACTTTATCACCGAAATTCGCAGGGTCAAGGCGAACAACTTTCAACGTATTACCGGCTTCCAAACTCTCTTTTATGTTCGCACCAGTCAAGTTTCTCTCAAATCTCACCAAATCTTTCTGCAAATCTCCGCTCTTTTTACACACCAACTCGCCCTTTGAAGCCAACTGCTCCAACGCTCTATAACTCGAAGTGTAAAAATTCATTTCCCCCGTTTCCGTATCATACCCCTAAAAAGGCGCTCCCAACACCAAACCATAACAAGCCAACCGATACTGATTCAGCGGAAAATCCTCGCCCTCAATCAACCCCGCAAATGCCTTTTTCGCCTCCTCCGCAAACTGGTGTAACATTATCGGCTTAATCTCAAACATCTCCGATAACGGCAACAACAAGTTTACCTCCTCACCCTCGAAATTTCCCCTCAAATACTCTTT
>JAISIJ010000057.1 GCA_031262245.1 Oscillospiraceae bacterium
AAACTCTCAAAGTTCAGGCGGCGAAAACGGTGAGAACGATAAATCCCAAGACGGCGATAAAGGCAATAAAAGCGATAAAAATGCTCCGAAAGATTTATCACAAGCGGGTGAAAATGTTGATGGACAGGAAGCAGATGATGCGGCTAACGGCGGCAGGGGCGGAATAAGAACTGTTAAAGTTGAGATTGTTTATAACGGTAAGAAAATAACAGGTACGATTAATCAGGATTTAGCTTCTAATAATGATATGGCACAGGAGGGAGCGGCGGAGAAATCTTTGAGTGAATCTAAGGAAGCTTTGGAAAAAATCCGCATAAAAACGGACGATGGTAAGAGTAAAGACCCGAGTTTCAATATGGGTTTGGGTAGTGCTTTCATAGACAGGCAAATTGAATTTGCATTGAGTGTTCGGTATAATTGGCGGCAAATTTTGAAAAAGGTTCTAAATACCGATGCGAGATTTAGGGGAACTTACTTGAAACCGAATAGCGGGTATATGCAACAAGGGGTTACATTGCCTACAAGACAGAATTTCGGTAAACCTACTTCGATAAAGGGGTTGAAGCTTTGCATAGATGTTTCGGGTTCGATTGGCGATAACGAGTTAAAGAAAATTTTCGGCGAGATTGAGGGGATAATTCGTGCTTGTGACGGTAAGGTTGATGCAGAAGTTATTTATTGGAATACCACGGTAACGGCTTGTGGAGATTTTAAAGATAAGAATACTTTTACGAAAATTAAGCCGAAAGGTTGCGGCGGAACTGACCCGATTTGTGCTTTTGATTATATTGCGGGTAAAACGAGGGTTGAGGGTAAGGCACAGAAAACTAAACCGAAAGATATATCTTTGGTGGTGTTTTTCACGGACGGCTGTATTCCCGATAGTTATGGGGATTATGCGAAAATGTTCGGTAATAAAACATTGTGGGTAATTGACGAGTGTATGCCGGCATTTAAGCCGTTATTCGGCAGAATTGCCGTGGCGAAATTGAAAAAACAGTAGACACATCTCTGTAACAGACTTTGTGTTTTCGATATGAAACTTAGAGAGGAATGATTGTATGGGCTATGATAGAGAAGCGAATTTCGGCGTAGGGTATTCAAAGATGACTGAGTTTTTGCAGTGGTTATCTTACAAAATGTATGTTCTTACGGGGTTGCAAAAACCGCAAAGACCGTTGACTTTGGAGCAAAACCGAAAACCTTTATTGGTTATCGGTGACCCGGGGATAGGCAAAACGGCGGGTATTATTGCGTTGAGGGAAAAAATCGAAAGAGAATTATCGGCAAAACCAGCAAAAAGTAACGGCGAGGTTCTTGATGCAAGAAAAATGTTAGCTGACCTTTTTTTAAAAAAAGTCAAATTTATACCATAAATAAGTAATATATTATATACCATAATATTAGGAAATGTGCTATAATATTAAAAAATAAAGTGTTTAAGGAGAAGGTTATGAAAAAATTAATTGGTATGTTGTTGACACTTACACTTTTTATCTCATTCTCGAGCTGTTCAAATAAAGACGACAACACAACTGTTTTAAAAAGGGTGAATACAACAAATGTTAATTCAAAAACTACAACTACCGAAACCGAAGTGCAGTTGGAAATTGAAATTGTAAATAATACTGTCGTTTATAGGGATATTACCCATATATCTATTAAGAATGACGGACAAACAATCAGTGATAATAAAACCATTCCCGTAATGAATGATGTTCGCAGTATTAGCTGCTCGGAATACCCGTATAACTTCACTTGTTTTTATATAAAAAATGATAACACTCTTTGGGCTTATGGTAATAATGTTTATGGTCAATTAGGTGACGGAACCGGTGTTGACAGTCAAGAGGATTCTAAGCCTGTTAAAATCCTTGATAATGTTGCGAATATTTATGTTTTTGAGAATGGTTCAAGACCTACTATTTATGCCGTTACCAATGACAAGGAATTATATGGTTGGGGTGAAAACGGTGGTCACGATGGAAATGAATTTATATTAGGTAATTCTGAAAACATAGTTTATGCTCCATTCAAAATAATGGACGATGTTGTTGATGTACCGGCAATAGGTTGTGTAATAAAATCAGATGCAACACTTTGGACTTGGGATAAGGAAAATATTTTGGCTAATCCTTATGAAGGTAGCAGCCGACAATATGATTTTTTTTATGGAGAAATTATGCCTATTACAAAAATTGCTGATAATGTAAAAAAATATGCGGGTAATTATACTTGGATTGAAACAGATAATACATTGGTTCATGGTGAAATCGTGCGTGTTGACCCGGATAGTTATATAAATAATGCTGAAAAAGTTGATTTTACTTTACGCGAAAAAGATGTTGTAGAAGTCTTTACAGGATTACATCGTTATAAGCTTTACGAAGCTCCTACATTTTTTCTTAAAAACGACGGAACATTATGGGGGAAAGGTGCTAACACTTATGGTCAATTGGGTGACAGCACAAAAGTTGATAGAACTGAACCAGTAAAAATAGCGGATAATGTAAAGTGTTGCTACGATTACGCTTATTTGCTTAATGATGGTACTTATTGGACTTGGAATTCAAATAATCCTGTTCCCACCCAAAAATACAGCGGCATTTATGATATTATAGGTGGTGATATTTTCCTATCTGAAAATGGTGAATTATTTAGTTATGATTACGATGGCGAAAAACAAATTATTTTTGAAGATGTAAAATTATCTTAATGAAATTATCTATATTTTATAAAAAAAATTGAACAAATTTGAAAAAAACTGCCTAAAAAACAATAGGCGGTTTTTCAATTCTCTATAGTGATGTTTATGCGAGATTTGAGGCATTGAGGGCACGGTTGGTGCTTGTAAGTTTGGATAAATATATTGAGTTGAGAGTTCGAGACGATAAGATTTTCTTGGGGTTCGTGCATTACGGATTAAATTCAAAGAGATTTACCGTTCCGAGCGGTGTGGAAGTTTTGGGTGATGGGTGTATGAGCGGGTTGGATTTTCAGGTTGTGAGATTGGCACATACTGTAATTGATGTAAGAAGTAATTGTTTTGCTAATTGTAATAAATTGAAAACAATAGAAATTTATAAACAACAGAGAAAGTTTATACCCTTGCTGAAACAGAGTAACCGTGCGGAGATTGTTATTATTGAATGAGAGAGCCTAAAAAGGCTCTCTTTTTAGGCATTATCACTAAAATATTATTGATAATATTAGATTTTTTATCGAATTTATTATCAAATAAGGGATTTTCATAAAATAATGCTTGACTTTATAAAAATACTGTGGTACAATTTTCTTTAATTAACATAGTAAATTTGGCTAATGAGGGAAAGTACATATTGTGAAAAAATACATATTTGTTAAACTACCTGAATAAAAAACAGTATAGGTAGTGATGTTTCGGAAAAACTCCGAAAAATACGCATAAACACTTAAATCTAACAAGCCAAGTGTTTTGTAAATTTAATAATTGAGGAGAGTTACTATGGCATATCATCCAAGTCAAACCATTTATCAGAGAGGTGGGGCTTTATCTGAAATGATGAATAATCTTTTAAATGCAGACTCCGCTCCTGAAACAGAATTTCGCTGTTTTATTGATATTGGTGTTTCAAACGGTCAAACACGTTATTTAACTGCTGTTAATGGTGGCTGTGTACCGGGGTTTCCTCTGCATACAGGTGCATACAGCGTAAGTGAAACAGAAGAATTTGAGTTAGTGCAATATGAAACTGATAAATATAAACTTAAAGCATTCAATGGTTTATATCTTAAAATTAAAACGTATTCTAATCCTGATACGGCAAATACACTTCCGATTCATACAGATGCTGTTTGGCAGCGTGAATGGGAAACTTTCACATTATGCAAACTTGAAAACGGAAAAATAGCATTTAAGGTTTATAACGGAACTAATTATCTCACGGCAAAAGGGCGTATTGATGATGATAATCCTTTTGTTGCTTTAACAGATAAAATATCCGAAGCGGCAGATATAAACATCATTTTCCAAAACGGTAAAACTGTAAAAGATGTATTGTTTAATAATATGCCGACTTACAAAATATTTAATTTATCTGACGATAATAAAAAAATTCCTTCATTTCAAACTACAATAATAGATAATTTGTTTTCTTATGACAAATTTCCGTTTACTGCTGTTGATTATATCGGTATTTTTCCTGTCGGAATGTACTTAGATATAAATAAAAGTCCGAAAATATTAGATAAAGATAATCTTGAATACAGATTTGAAGAAGATTTTATAAGTGTTTTAGATATTAATCCTAAATCTACACGCACCATTTCGGAACGAGGTAAATATAACTATTATAATGTTGCAAAATTTTGCTCACAATATGATATTATCGCTTCT
>JAISIJ010000148.1 GCA_031262245.1 Oscillospiraceae bacterium
CTAGTGACGTTCCGTACAGATAATAAACAAGCACCCGGCTTAGCAAACTGCAACAGCCGCCTCTTTTACTTCATTAGTAAATCTCTCATAAAGCTTAATATATTCAGTTCTTGCTTTGAGGATTTCTTCGTCTTCGGTATCGGCATAGCCTACAGCCTCATTAATAATATTTTCGTCAATACCCAATTTACGCAATTCAGCTCTTGCAGAAAATTCAGCGTTACCGCCCAGAATAATATCCGTACCACGACCTGCCATATTTGTTGCAATTGTAACAGCACCTAATTTGCCCGCCTGTGCAACAATCTCTGCCTCACGCTCGTGATATTTCGCATTCAAGACAGTATGCTTAACACCTTTAGGTTTAAGCATTTTAGAAAGCAACTCGGATTTTTCAATAGAAACAGTACCCACAAGCACAGGTTGACCTTTTTTATTACACTCGATAATTTGTTCGATAACCTGTTCATATTTTCCTTTAAGTGTACGATAAATCTGGTCTTCGTGGTCAATACGAATAACAGGTTTATTTGTGGGAACAGCAACAACGTCCAACTTATAGATTTCTCTGAACTCACTCTCTTCAGTCATAGCCGTACCTGTCATACCCGAGAGTTTCTTATACAAACGGAAATAGTTTTGGAATGTGATAGTTGCAAGTGTTTTGGATTCGTGAGCAACTTTAACGCCCTCTTTAGCCTCAATAGCTTGGTGCAAACCGTCATTATAACGTCTGCCTTGCATTAAACGCCCCGTAAACTCGTCAACAATAATAACCTCGCCGTCTTTAACAACATAATCCGTATCAACCTGCATAGTACCGTGAGCCTTTAAAGCTTGGTTGATATGGTGCAACAAAGTCATATTATCAGAATCCATAAGGTTGATAATTTTAAAATATTTCTCCGCTTTCTTAACACCTCGACGTGTAATAGTTGCGGTTTTAGCTTTTTCATCAACGATATAATCTGCATCTTCGTGGTTAATCTCAATAAGTTCTTCTTGGTCCTGTTTGTTATCCAATTCTCTTACAACAGTACCCTTAAGAGTTTTAACAAATCTATCAACAAGAGTATATAATTCTGTAGACTTGTCCCCTCTTCCGCTGATAATAAGAGGTGTACGAGCCTCGTCTATCAAAATAGAGTCAACCTCGTCCACTATAGCAAAATTAGGTTTTCTTTGAACCATATCTGCCTTGTAATTTACCATATTATCACGCAGATAGTCAAAACCGAATTCATTATTAGTACCGTAAGTTACATCGCTGTTATATGCCTCACGTCTTTGATTATTGTTTAAATCGTGGAGTATAACACCCACGGAAAGTCCCATAAATCGCAAAATCTTGCCCATTTCCTCTGATTGGGATTTAGCAAGGTAATCGTTTACGGTTACAACGTGAACGCCTTTGCCTTCAAGTCCGTTAAGATATGAGGCTAAACAGGCAACAAGAGTTTTACCCTCACCTGTTCTCATTTCCGCAATACGCCCTTGGTGTAAAACGATAGCACCGATTATCTGAACAGGATAAGGACGTTTACGCAAAACCCTATCCGCCGCCTCACGGCAAGCCGCCAATGCCTCAGGGACAAGATTATCAAGGCTCTCACCCGATTCAAGTCTTTCTCTGAATTCAACCGTCTTATGCTTAAGTTCTTTATCAGAAAAAGCTTTATACTCCTCCTCCAAAGCCAGCACCTTATTCTTTATCGGTTCTATTTTCTTTAATTCCCGTTTACTGTAAGAGCCGAATACCGTTGTCAAAACACTCATATTCTCACATTTCCTTTATATATAACATAGATAACCTCCATTATACACCCCTCCCCCACCCCTTGTCAAGTATTTTTAGTATCTTTTTTAGTATCTGCCGCCTTTAGAGTAATACACCTCTCGAAGTTCCGTAGTTGTTTTCACAGTTGGCAGTTTAGCTGACGTTACCACGACTGTTTTTTTATTAATATTTTGTTTACAAATTATAAATAATTAAAAGTGTCTATTTTATACTAAATAAGTGCATTTTAACTACAAAAATAAATAAAAATATTTTGTTTACAATTTGTTAATAAAAATTCGTCTTATTTACTAAAATCTCTAACTTTAAATTGACAAAATAACCAATTTTACATATTTTTTATTGACAATAATTAAAAATAAGTCTACAATTACAGTATCAAAATAAACTTCAACACATATAATGTAAGGAGAACAATAAATGAAAAAGAAAACTATTAAAAAAAGTGTATTTATCTTAGCTTTGTGCTACGTACTCAATTCTTCGCTTTCTGTAAGTGCAAGTACTGTTTTTACTCAAGGCGATATAGACGGCAATGGTATTTCTCGTCAACTAAGCGATATTGTTACATTGGGGAAATTTTGCAAAGGACAAATAAATCTTAACCCTGACCTTGCTGACGTTAATCGTGACGGAGTTGTTAATTATGATGATGTAAATTATCTTACCGAAAACTTTATGAGCCTTTCTTCTGATTGGCTTGGGGCTTATACAGTTGAAGATACCACGGCTACTGCTTCCGGTACTTGGAATATTTTAAAGCATAACTATGAAAATGATTCAACAATAACATATGCTTTTTCAACCTCCTCTACACCAAGTGGTATTAGTTTAATGGACACTCCAACTCTACCTTTTGTTGACGACAGAGTTCCTTATTCAAATAACGCAATTGTGCAAGTTGGTAAAGTTGTTAATGGAGTTTTCCAATATGGCGGTACGGGTTTTATAATTGACGAAAATAAAGTTGTTACTGCTGCTCATTGCGTTCGTTTAGCAGAAAGTACATCATATAGTGATAATTTTGCTATAAAATGTAATGGCGGTCAAGTATATATGGTTTCTGAATCCCACATACCTGCTGAATTTATTGGTAATACAATAAATGGTTGCCAATTTGATTATGGTTTGCTAAAAGTAAACACATCTGTTGATTTATCTGTAGAATATGGCAAGTTTGAACTAGGAATTATTACAGATACAGAAATAAATTTACTTGAAACTTATTTAGAAGAGGCAAACGCACCTGAACATATTGCTGTTGCTGGATATTATGGCTCTGATTTGGTAATTGACTGGGGTACTGTTTACAAAGCTCCTGAAG
>JAISIJ010000221.1 GCA_031262245.1 Oscillospiraceae bacterium
CAAAACCAGCGACATATTCATCATTTTTTGCGACAACAATATCAACTTTTTTGTTCATATATCTTCCCGTTATTTCTTTTTCTTCATTTTTGCTTCCTTCGTCTTTTGTTTTGGCAAGAGAAAAAACTTCATAACCATCGGAAAAGCTATTTAACCTTTGTTCAATATCAATCGCTATTGCTGAGTGCAGTATCCTTAATTTTTCATTGCTCCTTGAACTCGTCACTCTGTATTTTTCAAAAGCACTTTTAATTACTAATAGAAAATCTTTGTTGTTCATAACCATCTCCTTTTAATTTATATACTAAATATTTTTCCAAATCCTTTGATGAAAAAGTATAATAACCACTGCTCTTATATTTTTTGAGTAAAGATATATATTTTATGAAATCATCTGTCTTCAACACGGTCTCTATGTCTGACACAGAATGCTGGGATAGAATGTATAGTCCAGAATAAATACCCTTACCTTTTGGAACATTATTAATTTTTATGCTGTCTACATCTCTTATAATCGTGTTGATTGATATCTTATCTTTATATACATCATTTATTGCTTGCGACCTTCCAAAAGCAAACCAGTCATTTCTGTTTTCTATATCTCTATCTGTCAAACGAGTAATCCTTTCATAAAGGTAGTTATATGTTTTTGGATGTCCCAGTTTTAAATCTTTTAGCGATAATAGTTTACCTGGATACATATAAGGGAAAATACATTTTGTCCATTTTGCCCTTGATGCCTTAAAACAGTCAATGATTAAGTCGTCTTCAAAATCAATATCGCCCATAAAGACCGAATCCGCAAGTGTTGCAAAACCATTTTTGACTGATATTTTATGGTCCCTTGCATTTTCGTAATTCCATTCAATTTCAGAAAGCCATTCATTTTCTTTATTGTTTCCAAGGACTATATTTTTATTTATAAACAAATTATCATAATTCTTTGCGTCTATTTTTTGTTTACCTTTTTCATTAAGTTTATAACAAAGAACCTGCTTAAATTTTTTTCCCATTTCAAACAAAGTAATTGCTGTATAAGTTGTGATGTTTTCAAAAGGAATATAATGCCCAAGGTCAATGATTTGATTTAAGTTTTTATTTTCAATTATGTATTTCCTCAGATTTTTCCCCGCAAGAGAGCTATAAAAAGAAGAAGGAGTAATTAAGCACATCCTGCCTTCTCCATTCATCATTCTTAAGCCAATTTCAAAAAAAACAATATAAATATCTGTCATCCCTCCATTTGCAAATTCAAATTTTTTGACAGATTTATAGTTACTATTTAAATTATGAACTCGAATGTAAGGAGGGTTTCCAACAACAAAATCCATCTCGCCATCGTATTTAGATACTTTGAGAGTGTCTTCATTTATTACATCCCAGTTGACAGAGGTGATACCATGCTTTTCAGCTACGGCATCCAAGTTTTTTATACAGTTTTTGTATGCAGTTTTATCAATCTCAATGCCATGAATGTAGGTTTCTAACTCATTTTTTATATCGTTTGTTGAAGGACAGTTTTTAATATATCTTTCAACAATTTGCATTAAAAATGCCCCATCCCCACAAGAATTATCTATAATATGTTTTTGCGAAACTGTTTCTCCATTGTAACCTATTTCATCAAGCATTAAGGAAACTATATGTGCTGGGGTATAGACCTCACCTGCTGTTTTGATTTTCTTTTTTTTTGTCTCAGACATATTTATAAATATAGCATGCTGGGAACCCCAATTTTGAGAAACAAAAAATTTCGTTTCGTGCGAAATATATTAACAATATGTTAAAATTATTAGCAGAAATGGGAACAAAGAGAATGATTAAGGATATTTGGCAAGCAGGTTTAATTGAGGGTGCTGTCCTCTGCGGTGAGTATGGCTTTCCGATGCTCACTTCTTCTGAAATTATTCCAACATCCCTAATTCAGTTTAGCGATAGAAAAACAACAAACCATGGCAATTCTTTTGTTCATTTTTATGAAAACGATGAAAAATTTATTTGTTTTTGGAATAGACCTTCTTCATATATTAATCAGATAAAGGGTTGTGCGGGGGGAATTACTCCTGACTTTAGTATTTATGATGATATGCCAAGAGCATTGCAAATTCAAAGTAAATACAATAATCATGCTCTCGGTTATTATATGCGAAAACAAGGCGTTCCCATTATTCCTAATGTTAGGTGGGGCAATCGAGAAACATATGATTTTTGTTTTGATGGGTTTGAACAAAATTCAGTAGTCGCGATTGGGTCACATGGTCTTTCTAAAAAGGTTGAATATAAAAAACTGTTTTTGGAGGGGTTTATTGAAATGAGAAAAAGATTAAATCCTAAAAAAATTATAATATACGGCGCTTACAGTGAAAAATTATTGCCTAAACTTTTCACACAAGGCGTAGAAATTATAAACTTTCCAAGTAGGACAAAAGAAGTGTTTGAGGAGAGGGTAAAATAATGGGTGCAGGATATAGCGGTTTGTTTCAAACTGTTACAGCGGGCACTATAAATGTTACTCCTGAAGATAGGACGGTAGATTTTTCTGCTAATATTGTAATAGATAAGCATAAAATTGAGGACTATATTCTTAATCCAAATCATGAATTGGGAAAACATAAAGCAAAGATTTTTGAAAAGGAATTGGGCATAACAAAAGAAGATTCTGAGTACCTAATTAAACAGATAAAGGAAAATTTGACAGAGAATAATATGGAATTAATTAAAGAAGATAAATGGGGAAAGCACTATAGAGCAGATATAAATATAAAAGGATTAAACGATAAAATAAAAAATATAAGAATAAATCTTATTAAGGAAAAAGGACAAGAGAGAATACGAATGACAACTGCTTATGTAAAAAAGGAAAGGTAAACAATGAAGTTCAAAAATGGAGATACTATCAAAACTTTAGTAGTAAACAATGATATCCCAATTGGATGTCTGGGCATTGTGATTTATGTTTTTCATGACCTGCTTGATACGGAGTATCAAGTTGAGTTTTTGGATAAACAAGGATATACTGTTGGAGTTGGAACTTACAAAGAAAAAGATATTGAGAAAGCAGAGTGAATGTTAATTACGCATAAAGATATTGCTCGGAGATTAATGGGGCAAGAGAAATATCTAAAGAATAAAACCCTTCATATTTCTAAATTTGTGTCTAATAGCGAGAAGTGGGACCATGGCCATTGCGCTTTTTGCTCAAAAAAAATTGATGCTAATACCACTGATACATTTTACACAACAGAAGATAATTCTTACTGGATATGTGAGGACTGCTATAACGATTTTAAGCAAATGTTTAACTTGAAAACACGATAGTAAAATTTAGTTAAACATATTTTAAACCATGATACAATTTACATGTTGTTAATTTATTTAACATTGTCAAGGAGGTAAAAATGAAGGTAAATGATTTCGGAAAGGAGATCAGAAAAATTCGTATAGACAACGATGAAATACTTAAGGACATGGCGGACAAGCTTAATGTAACCCCAGCATATCTTTCTCAAATTGAGAATTCAAAAAGGGCGATACCAACAAATTTTTTTGATAAAATCAAAAATGCATATAAGTTGTCAGAAGAATCTTTGAATAAGCTAAAAAATGCTTATGAAAAAAATATAAATAGAATTAAGATTGAATTATCAAATTTAAATTCTACACAAAAAGATGCGGTGCTATTATTTGCTAGAAAAATTGATGAAATTGATGATGAGCAATTGAATAGTATTAAAAAAATCATAGGTGAAAACGCGAAACAATGAAATACATATCTGAACCACTATCAAGAAAAACGCTATCTGCCATGGCTCTTGCATTCAGAAAGCTCCTCGGCTTAAATGAACAACAACCTTTTCCATGTATTCCTTTATTAGAAAAAATCTTGCCTCTGTTAGACAGTGATTATAATTTTGAAGTAGTTTCAAAAGAAGAATTTGGTGAACTAAAAGAGGCGGATACTGATGCTCTTAATCACCAAATAAGAATTAGAGAAGATGTATATATTGGTGCCGTAAAAGATTCGGGCAGAGACAGATTTACAATTACTCATGAAATTGCTCATTATATATTATTTTATTTTTATGGAATAAAATTTAATTTATGTACTGAAGAAACTATAATACCAAAATTCCGTGATATAGAATGGCAAGCATATGCTCTGGCAGGAGAGCTTCTTGTTCCAGCACAGGCAATAAAAGGTTTACATATATCCGAGGTAATAAATAGATACAAGGTCTCCAATTCCTGTGCCAATGTTGCCAAAGATTTATCATTAAGATAAGATATATTTCTTTTTTTTCTCTTTTTGACAAAGCCCTTGGTTTTGACCACTTCGGCGAATCCTCACCAGCGCCAAAACTGTTTGAGGAGTTTGGGTTCACAAAAGAGAATGTGATTAAAGAGTTTGAGGGACTCTAAAATTACAAATCGTTTCGTGAATATGCCTCAAAGGCGAGGCCCTCTATTTTGGGGTTTTTCAAATACTCCATATAGCCCGTGGCAGCAATCATTGCTCCGTTGTCAGTACAAAGGATTTTGGAGGGGATTATTAGTTCGATATTTTCATCATTTGCCCTTGTCGATAGATTTTCCCGCAGATAAGAATTTGCTGCAACGCCGCCGCCAATGGCAATTGTTTTAAGTCCATATTTTTTTGCTGCTCTTATTGTCTTTTCGATAATGACGCCCATTGCTGTTTTTTGAAAAGAGGCGGCAATGTCTGGGATATTTAATGCATTTCCTTTTTGTTTTTCTGAATTGACGAAATTAATAACC
>JAISIJ010000327.1 GCA_031262245.1 Oscillospiraceae bacterium
GCCGGAAATTATAAAAGAATATGAAGAAAAAGATTCTCGTATTCGTTCAATTCGTCACCCGAAGAATATGTATTTACCGCAAGCATTGAATACCGGCTTTGAAGCAGCCAAAGGCGAACTTTTTACTTGGACAAGTGATGATAATATCTATTTGCCCGGTGCGATTTACAAAATGGTTGAAGTTTTGGAAAATAAAGAAATTGACATTGTATATTGTAAATACACTTTAATCGATGATAATGGATTTAATATATCGAAGACGCTGTATTTTGGAATGTCTTATGAAATACCGGTGGTATGTTGCATTGGTGCTTGTTTTATGTTTCGTAAAAATGTATTTTTTGATGTAGGCGGTTATGAAGACAAATGGTTTTTAGTGGAAGATTGGCAATTTTGGATTAAAGCATATAATAAAGGGTTTAACTTCAAAAAAATTGATGATGTTTATTATTTGTATAGGGATAATTCAAAATCTTTAACTTTTAAGAAAAACAGTAAAATTCAACTTAAAAGTTTAGAGTTGTCTTTGGATAATTTAGAGATAAACGGTAAATCATATTCTGATGAAATTAATATGCGTGCGTATTTAAAATGTGTCGGTTTTGCATATAGAATACCCGATAAATCGTTAGGTAAGAAATGTTTATTATATGCACAAAAAGTTAATCCCGATGCACTTTTATATTTAAAATCGGAAATAAAAGAATGGCTTGAAAATTCATATACGCCATTAGTTTCTATAATTTTACCTATATACAATGGTTCAAAATTTATGCGAGAATCTATCGACAGTATATTATCTCAAACATACACAAATTGGGAACTTATTATCGTTGATGATTGCAGCACAGACGATACGCCGGAAATTATAAAAGAATATGAAGAAAAAGATTCTCGTATTCGTTCAATTCGTCACCCGAAGAATATGTATTTACCGCAGGCATTGAATACCGGCTTTGAAGCAGCCAAAGGCGAACTTTTTACTTGGACAAGTGATGATAATATCTATTTGCCCGGTGCAATTTACAAAATGGTTGAAGTTTTGGAAAATAAAGAAATTGACATTGTATACGGTCCTGAACAACCAATTGATGAAGTCGGAAATCCTATAACCACAATGAAAGATTATATTTTCGATACGGATTCAATTCCTGTATGTTCAGCAATCGGAGGGCATTTTCTTTTCCGCAAAAATGTATTTTTTGATGTAGGCGGTTATGAAGACAAATGGTTTTTAGTGGAAGATTGGCAATTTTGGATTAAAGCATATAATAAAGGGTTTAACTTCAAAAAAATTGATGACTGTAATTACTTGTATAGAATTTCATCAATCTCACTTTCAAAAACAAAATATGAAAAAATAAGAATAAAAGCATTAAAGTTATCAAAAGAAAATTGTGAACAAAATAAAAATAAATATCCTATTGAAATTTTAGTCAGGGCATATTTAAAACAGATAAGAAGATGTCTTGAATTGAATGATAAAGTTGAAGCGTTAAAGTGGTATAAAAAAGCTAAACAACTTGATATTAATGCAAATAAAAAATTAAATCCTGAATTACTTGAATGGATTATGGAGGTTTAGATATGTCAGTATTGACAAAAAATCAAATAACAAATCTTGTAAAAGAACTTGAACAAGACACAGATAACAAGATAGTTGTATTATTCGGTGCGGGAGAAATTGGCAAGGAAGCAGTTTCTTTTCTTTTGGAAAATGGAATTGAAATTGTCTGCATTGCTGATAATAATTCAAATATTTGGAATAGTAAAATAAATGGAATAGATATTGTAAGTCCCGATAAATTAAAAACACTTAATCCTTATATAGTTATAATTTCTAATAATTTTTACATCGAGATTGCAAGACAGTTAGATGAAATGGATATTAACAACTATATATCGTTTTTTATGTTTAAAGGAATTTACAAATCAAAACCATTTGAAAATCCCGAAGCAAGTTCGGTTGAACGGGCTTTATCTTGGATTTTAAATAATCAACAAGATAATGGCGGTGTTTCTGTATATCGAGGTTGTAAATTTGAATATCCTGAGGTTACGGGTTATATAATTCCTACAATGTTACAATATGGGTTTAAAGAAGAAGCATTGAGAATGTGTGATTTTTTGAATTCTGTAATAAACGAAGACGGTTCCTTTAATGCGGCAGGGTCTGAAAGAAAATATTTATTTGATACTGCACAAGCTTTAAGAGGTCTGAATGCTATACAAAAAGTCAGCAGTAAATACTATGGAATACAGTGCCGAACAGCAAATTATTTGTTTTCGGTTTTGAAAAACAATGAGGGGATTTTCCCTAAAAGCTATGAAGACGACACTATTATTCCCGAAACTATAATGTTGTTTGCTTTACCTCCTATGTTAGATTTTGCGAAACTGAACAATGATGAAGAAAAAATTCAAATGGTTCATAATGCGGTAAAAAAGTATTTAACTTCGCCTGATGTAATTTCACAAAAGACACTTACTCATTTTCTTGCATATCAAATTGATGGTCTTATAGACCTCGGATATAGGGATGAAGTTAAAGAAATAATTGACAAATTACTTTTGTCACAAAGAGAAGACGGTTCTATTCCTGCTTTTGACGGTGTCAATTGGGTTTGTATAACTGGATGTTCACAAATAGCAATTTGTCTTTATAAACTTGGCAAATATGAACCCGCTAATCGCATTATGAAGTGGGTAGACTCTAATCTGGAAGAAAACGGCGGCTTTTTTGGAAGTGTCGGTGAAAATGCTGAATATTTACCTGACAGAGAGTTATCTTGGGCTGTTAAATTTTATTTAGATGCTTACAAGCTAA
>JAISIJ010000344.1 GCA_031262245.1 Oscillospiraceae bacterium
GACGAAACAAAACTCGCCGCTGATTTAAACATTGACGGTGCAATTGATACCGAAGATTTGCAAATTATAGTTAACTATCTCACAAATGAAATAACAGTTCTTCCTTATGTTGTAGAATAAATAAAAAAGCACCCAACAGGGTGCTTTTTTTACTTTTCTATTAGTTCCTGTAACGGTAACTATCGAAGTTCCGTAGTTATTTTCATAGTTGGCACTCTTTAGGCTTTGGTTTGACTATCCTTGCCGTTCACAATAACAAATATCTAACCCAGTACGCTAAAAAAATCCCCTTTGAAAAAGGGGATTTTTATACACAGTTAAACCAAAGCCTAAAAACTGCCAACTACCACAAGTGGTAGGGAACTTCGAGAGGTGCGAACCACAGGAACTAAGAGAAAACTAAAAATAAAAAAAGAGAAAAAGTGTTGCAAAGGGGAGGGGAGTGTGATATAATTGCAAAGAATGTTTAAAAACGAGGAGAAAGTAAATGGGTTTCTTTACAAAGGATATAGGAATAGACTTGGGGACGGCGAATACGTTGGTGTATATGAGAGGGAGAGGAATAATAATAAACGAACCCTCTGTTGTTGCGGTTAATACCCGAACAGATAAAGCCAGATATGTAGGTCAAGAGGCAAAAGATGTTATCGGACGTACTCCCGGGTCGATTATTGCGGTAAGACCGCTTAAAGACGGTGTTATTGCAGATTTTGACATTACAACTACTATGCTTGACGCTTTTATAAAAAAAGCACTTGCCAATGTACCTTTTTCAAAGGCAAGAGTAATAATTTGTATTCCATCGGGAGTAACAGCGGTTGAACGCCGTGCGGTTAAAGAATCTGCCGAGAGTGCGGGGGCTAAACGAGTTAATATTATCGAAGAGCCTATGGCGGCGGCGATTGGTGCAGGGTTACCGGTAAATGAACCCAACGGCAGTATGATTGTGGATATTGGCGGCGGAACAAGTGAAGTTGCGGTTATATCTTTAGGCGGCATTGTTACGGCTAAGTCGCTTAGATGTGCCGGAGATGAGTTTGACAATGCTATAATCAACTTTATAAAGAAACGTTATAATCTGCTTATAGGTGAGAGAACCGCTGAGGATATCAAAGTCGGTATCGGGTCTGCTTTTCCGAGCCAGCAAGAGGAAGTTATGGAGATTAAAGGACGTAACTTACTGAACGGATTACCGCAAAATATTGACATTACTTCTGCCGAAATAAGAGATGCCCTTGCAGAACCTTTATCAAAAGTTGTTGAGGCTGTTAAAGAAACTTTGGAAAAAACTCCTCCCGAACTCTCTGCGGATATTATCGACCACGGTATTACTCTTGCGGGGGGCGGTGCTTTGCTTAAAGGGCTTGATAAACTTATAAATAATGAAACGGGTATGCCTGTTTGGATTGCCGAAGAACCGCTTAACTGCGTTGTAAACGGCACAGGGCGAATACTTGAGGATTTAGATAAATATAACGACCTTTTAACAGAGGAAGCGAAATATTATTAAAATTAAAATGTATAATCCGTTCAAGAGGGGTCAATGAAAGAATTTTTTGAGAGTTTTCGGTTTAAAATAATATTATGTATACTTGCTCTTTTGATAGGTATGATGTTGTATGCCGTTACTCAAGGCGGAAAGATTATATTCCCCTCAAAGGTTTTAAGTACAATTACTTCTCCCGTTACAAAAGCTTCAAATGCAATCTCCGATAAAGTCAGCAAAAATATTAATATGCTGATTAATTCCAAGAAAAACTATGATGAAAACAAGAAACTTAAAAGGGAATTAGCGGAAGTTTATAAAGAAATTATCGACAATGAGGATAACAAAAAAGAAATATCCGAGTTGCGTAAATTTTTAGGTATAAAAGAAGATAATGAACAGTATAGCCTTTCTCGTCCTTGTAATATAACAGGACGTATAACCAACGACCCTTTCAAGAGTTTTACCATTGACCAAGGCACAAAACAAGGCATAAGCCTTTATGACCCTGTTGTTACTGCCGAGGGTTTAGTGGGTGTTATAATATCTGTTGCGGATAATTATTCGACAGTTCGCACTTTACTTTCCGCACAGCCACTTTCTGTTTCAGCCGTTTGTGTTGAAACCGGGGATTTAGGGTATGTAGAGGGGTCTGTTACTACTGCAAAAGACGGTTTGACAAAACTTGTATTAACAACTGATACAACGGAAATGAAACCCGGTGATATTATCAAAACTTCAGGTGACAGCGGTCTTTTTCCCAACAACTACCCTATAGGTACAGTACAAAGCGTTGGCATTGAACCCAGCGGATTACTCGCAAGTGCAGTTATTCAACCTATAGTTGACCCCAACGAAGTTACCAGCGTTATGGTAATTCTCGATTTAGGCGAGGGGGAGTGACAGTAGGGGGGATAGCAGGGGGAACAGTAGGCGGAGTAACAGCAGTGGGTGTGTCGGAGGGGGTCAGCAGGAGGAGATATTTCAGAGGTCAGACATTGTTGATTAATAAGTGTGCAGAACAATATTGTATTAAACTTCAGCATATAATTATATTAAAAAAATAAACAAAAAAGAAAAAAATAATTTGGGAATTGTGAGGTAAAAAACAATGAGTGAGAAAAAAACTATCGGCGTCTTAACAAGCGGAGGTGATGCTCCGGGAATGAACGCGGCAATAAGAGCAGTCGTTCGTGCCGCAATCAGAGAAAATATGAATGTTGTAGGCATAATGCACGGCTATAACGGTTTGTTAAACGGCGAGTTTAAAGACCTTAATGAACGCAGTGTTTCCGATATTATCGGCAAAGGCGGCACAATACTTTATACCGCACGTTGTCTTGAATTTAAAAAAGCCGAAGGTGTGGACAAAGCTGTTGAAAAATGTAAAGAAAAAGGTTTAACAGGCGGTATTGTTGTAATCGGCGGTGACGGCTCATTCAGAGGTGCAAGAGATTTATCTGTTAAAGGTATTCCCTGTATCGGTATCCCCGGAACGATTGATAATGATATTAACTGTACCGAGTATACTATCGGTTATGATACAGCTTTAAATACCGCTGTTGAATTGGTTGATAAAATCCGTGATACAGCACAATCCCACGACAGATGTTCCGTGGTTGAAGTAATGGGCAGAGGTGCAGGCTACATAGCCGTTAATGTCGGTGCGGCTTGCGGTGCTGTTGAGGTTATAACAAATGAAATGCCTTATTCTATTGACAGCGTTGTTGAAAAGATACAGGCTTTACAAAAAACAGGTAAAAAACATTTTATAGTAGTAGTTTCGGAGGGGGTCGGCGGTTCTGTTCAAATGGCTGAACAAATTGAAGACCGCACGGATATTGAAACAAGAGCAACTATCCTCGGTCACGTTCAAAGAGGCGGTGCTCCGTCTGTTCGTGACAGAGTTATTGCCTCCAAAATGGGAAAACACGCTGTTAAACTCCTTTCTCAAGGTATCGGCAACAGAGTTGTTTCATTAAAACAAGACCAAGTTGTTGACTATGATATTCTTGAGGGGTTGGATATGAAAAAACCTTATGAAGTTGAATTACACAAACTCTGTGAAGAATTGTCATTTTAATATTATAAATTTAATTTAAAATTGTTGTTAGGTAATTGTAATAAATTACTGTGTTGTTAACTGTTGCGGGGTGAAAGACCTCGGACAAAGGAAAGGAAAAGGAATGTTCAGAAAATCATTTAACGAGTTAAAAAGTTTGAGAACTTTGGTTATTGTAGCAATGCTTTTGGCTGTCGGCTTTGTTTTAGAAAGCTTTACTATCCAAATCACCCAGATTTTAAGAATTTCGTTTGCGTTTTTGCCTATGGCGGGAATTGGTATGCTTTTCGGACCTGTGGTAGGTTTACTTGCAGGTTTTGTGGGAGATATTATATTCTACTTCGCTAATCCGATAGGTGGATTTCAACCACTCTATATACTCTTAGGTGGTTTACAGGGATTTATTTACGGTTCCGTTCTCTATTACAAAAATTTTCAATTAAGCCGTTTTGAATATAAATCCGTTCAATTACATTCAAGAGCAGTTGTTGCAAGGCTTTTAGATATTGTTTTTGTAAATCTCTTAGGTAATACCGCCGCATTGATACATTATAAATGGATAGTGGAAGATACTTTTGCGGCAGCAGTTGCTACCAGAGTTGCAAAAAATGCGATTGAATTATTTGCTGACGTTCCTTTACTTTTGGCTATTTTACCGGCACTCTTGCTTGCATATAACAGAAACTTTTCCAAAAAGGAGATATAATGACTACTATAGGCTTTTTAGGCGTTGGGAATATGGGCAAAGCTATTATTAACGGTATCTCAAAGGCAAATATTAAAGATATTCAGCTTGCGGTTTTTGATATTAATCCTGTTAAACTGAAAGATATAAAAAATTTGACAGTAAATATCTGTGAAGATGAAACAGAACTTGCACTCTGTTCGGATTATCTCTTTCTTTGCGTTAAACCCCAAATTATGGACGAGGTTTTAAAGAAAATTGCATCACATATCCGTCAGGATACAGTTGTTGTATCTATTGCCGCAGGTATTCCCGGAGAGTATATTCAAAGTGAGATTGAACGTTATAAAACAAGTAAATCCCTCCTTGCAAGTTTGATAATAGATAAAACAAGTGTTATACAAGTTATGCCTAACACTCCTCTTATGTTAGGGGAGGGTGCTGTTGCGTTGGCGAAAATTGAACCCACAACTGACAAAGACCTTGAATTTGTGAGAAATATATTTGCGACAAGCGGAAAAACCGCCGTAATTCCCATAGATAAAATGAATGAGGTTATAGCACTTAACGGTAGCAGTCCGGCATTTATATATCTCTTTGCAAAAGCATTTATTGAATATGGTATCGAGAACGGTTTGGATTCCGACGTCTGCAAAAATCTTATAGCACAATCACTTATCGGTTCGGCTAAAATGATTACAGACAGTAAAATGGATGTTGAGGACTTGATAATACAGGTGTCTTCACCCGGCGGAACAACTTTAGCGGGGCTTGAAAGGCTTTACGAGGGCAAATTTTTTGAGATTACAAAAAATGCTTGTTCAGCTTGCTTGAAAAGAGCAAAAGAGTTAGGTACAAAGATTTAGTTTAAGTATTAGTTTAGGTTTAAGATATTAATATTTTAAACCTAAACAAAAAAACAATTTCGTAAAAAAACGAAATTGTTTTATGTGATTTTTATACAATTACGCAGAAAACACCTTGCAATAAAATTGTTATCATAAGTAATATCAGTAATATTGTAAATTTTAAGAAATAAAGCTTAATATCAGGGCGTTTATCTCCGAAACGAAACGCAAAGTCTATGAAAATATTGGCGGAGCGGATTGCCTCTCTTGCAGCTAAAACCAAAACAGCACTGGAGAGCAGTCCGAAAGGGACTATTGCAACGGCTGTGAGGAATAAGCCCCCTGTTTCACGTTCTAAATATGTTACACAAATTCCCGCACCTAAAGAAAATCCTCTTACAAGCAACGTCAAAAGCACTAAAGGTTGGGAAACTGCACAAAAACCGCAGAGCATTAATACAAAAAGTGTAAACACAGAGGAATATAATGCTTGTGTAAATCCGTTAATGAATGTATGGTCTTGTAATAAAAAACCGCCGTTTACCCAATATTGGGTGAAGATTTCTGTATTTTCGGCTCGTGAGGCGGCAAGTGAACCGATAAACGCACCGAAAAGTATTATGAACAGCAATCTGCTTAGGTTAAAGAGTTCTCTTTTTTCTGTTTTTTCCATAGTTTTTCTGTCCTTTTTTTAGTTTGTCCTTTGTTAAATAGTTTAATATAATATATGAAAAAATTTTCGGGAGTATGTCCTTTGGATAATAATTTAGATAATAAATCTGATAATAATTTTGAAAATACTCAATTGTTTAAAGAAGAAAAGATTGAGAAGACAAGGCGACAATTGTTCTTTGAGATTTTAGGGACAAAAATTTGGGAGCTTTTCGGTCTTAATATCCTTTTTGTATTGTTTTCTGTTCCGCTGATTACCATAGGTCCTGCAACTTGCGGTGTAGTCAGGGTAACAAGAAATTATGCGTTGGATAAACAGGCATTTCTTTGGGGAGATTTTTGGAAAGGCTTTAAACAGAATTTCTTTCGCTCTCTTGCAATATCCATTCCCACGGGACTTGCTGTTTTAGGCAGTGTAGCGGGTTTTTTTGTATATTCCGACCTTGCGGCAAGTGTTTCAAAGGGTTGGTATATCTTTATGGCTTTAACGATATTAATCGGTATCGTAATGGTTATGATGAATTTTTATGCGTATATTATGCTTATTTTTACTGATATTGATATAAAAGGTATCTACAAAAACGCTTTTATTCTTACAATTGTTGCGTTTAAAACTAATTTCCTTTTATTTCTTTTTTGCGGTGTCTTAATTGCGGCAGTAGGAATACTTTGGTTTTATGTTAAGTTTATGACTTTGTTATTTTTATTTATACCTTTTGCATTTAATTGGTATATAATATGTTTTAATTGCTACCCCATTGTAAATAAATATATTATAGAACCCTATTATGCAGATTAAAAAAATATAAGGAAGCGAGTTACTTGCACATAAGCACGAAAAAAATATCTAAAAAAAGAATGGTACTGGAGTATATTGTAATGGCTTTCGGTGCTGTGTTGGCGGCTTTGGGTGTTGAATTTTTTCTCTTGCCCAATGGTGTTATCGACAGCGGCGTGGTAGGCGTTTCAATTATTCTTTCGGAGATTACGGATATATCCAAAGGTTTGTTTACAGTTCTTTTAAATATTCCCTTTCTTTGGTTTGCGTATAAACACGGTGGACATAAATTTATTGTTCGTGCATTTTTTTCAATTATAATTTTTTCTTTATGCTTGGTTGCTTTTGAACGTATTTCCGCAGGACTGGACAAATTAATCGGTATTATTTTCGGAGCGTTGTCTTTGGGGTTAGGTGTTGGAATTATTATGCGTTTCGGAGGTTGCCTTGACGGAACAGAAATGTTTTCGCTTTGGTTAAGCAAAAAGAAAAATGTTTCTGTCGGCACACTCTTAATGATTATCAATATCTTCATTTTTATGGCTTCTGCTTTTGTTTTCGGTTGGAACTCGGCACTTTATTCAATGGTTGCTTATTTCTTTGTCACAAAACTTATTGATATGGTAATTGAAGGTGTTGACGAATCAAAGGCTGTTATGATTATCACAAAAGAACCCGAAGAATTGGCGAAACGAATAATGGAAGATTTAGGTCGTTCCATTACCTACATCAACGGCACAAAAGGTTATACACGTAATGAGGTTCAGATTATCTATTCAGTTGTAACCCGTTTGGAAATATCAAAAGTCCGTGAAATAATCTCCTTAACCGACCCGCTGGCATTTATGACTATAACTAATTTGGCAGATGTTGTGGGAGGACACAGGCATAAATAATTAGTAATGAGTAATTAATAATGAATAATTGTAGTGGTTTGGAATTAATAGTTAATAATGAATAATTGTAATGATTTAGAATTAGTGATTGTAATAAACAGTACTTAATTAAGGATTGAAAATTAGAATAAAGGGGAAGTTATGGAGTATGTTGTAAATATTCTTTGGGATGAAGATAGCAAAATGTGGTATTCTGAAAGTGATGATATTGCGGTTTCTACCGAAAGCGGTTCGTTAGATGCATTGATTGAGAGAATACGCTGTATTTCTTATGATTTATTGCATATAGATTTACAAAGTGATAAGCAGAAAAAAATATTTATAAAAATAAATGCCGAAAGAAAAGTAAAATTGTAATGGATGACTATATAAAAAATTTAAAGAAAATCCTTTTTGCGAATAATTGTAATTTTGTGAGATACGGAAAAGGCGACTATGATATTTGGTACAGTCCTATCAAGAATTGTGAAATATCTGTTGACAGAAAAATCAAATCACAACATACAGCAAATCAAATTCTTAAAGATGCAGGAATAAAATATAATTTTTAGGTGGAGTATGAAAAGAAAATTTTTTGCACTTGTCCTTTCCTTTGGGCTTTTATTCAATACTGTATCTGTCAATGCCGGACAACAACTTTCTCAAACGGATTTTGAGGATAACAAAAGCGGCTCTTGGCAGATTGTTGCAAGCGGCGGCGGAGAAATGAGTTATGAGGTTGCCGACGGTTCTTTTAATGTTACAATAATTAACCCCGGCGGCGAGGCGAACGGCGGAGCAGACCGTTGGGACTGTCAACTTAGACATAGGGATATAATGATAGTTGAGGGTGACAGTTATGAGGTTAAATGGTCTGTATTCCCCTCAACAGACGGCTTTATTTATACAAAAATAGGTAATCAAAGCGGAGATATTGAAGTTTGGCATAATAATGCAACCAACCCCACTCAAGAAGAATTTGACGCTACTTGGGAGAGTATTCCTGTTGTCGGTGGCGAATGGAATGAGTTTGAAAGCGAATTTACAGCTGACCAAACTATTGAAGCGGCAGAATGGGCGTTTCATTTCGGCGGAGCAGGGGAGTATCAAACTGTTGATTGTTTTCCTGCCGGCACAATATTGAAATTTGATAATCTCTCACTCGTTGATACAACATCAGACGAAAACGACTATAAAGAACCTCCCGCAAAAGCAAAAAGTATTATCCGCGTCAATCAAGTAGGGTATTTCCCTAATATGGAGAAAAAAGCTGTTTTAGTTGTTCCCGAGGGGGACGATACTCCTAAAGCTTTTCAGATTAAAAACGGCGGAGATGTTGTTTTTGAAGGTGAAACCGTTCCTTTCGGTTTAGATGCCGACAGCGGTGAATATCTCCAAATTATAGATTTTACGGATTATGTTCCCGAAGATACAATTAAAGACCGTTATAATTTCTCTGTTTTTTGCGAGAACACAAAGAGCAATGTGTTCGCCATTGCATATGATATATATTCAAAATCTGAAGCAACTGCCCGTATTCCGGGGAATTTATTAACAGATTCACTTAACTATTTCTATCAGGCGAGAAGCGGTGTTGATATTCAAGCGGATTATATTACCTCTTCAAACCGTGAAGAACTTGCAAGAAAAGCGGGGCATAATCCCGATATTGCAGCTGTTCAACCCGAATGGATTGATAATTACGGTATGGCACACCCAATTGATGATTCAAAAGAAATTGATGTTACAGGCGGTTGGTATGATGCCGGAGATTTCGGTAAATATGTAGTAAATGCGGGTATATCCGTAT
>JAISIJ010000356.1 GCA_031262245.1 Oscillospiraceae bacterium
TACTACTCAGAGCTTTTTAGATGATTAAGAAGTAGTCACTCTTTTTGACGGGAGGGCGACTACTTTTTTCTACGTTTTGCTAAAAGGACGTAAACTATATTAAAATTATCAAGTATTACCTTAATGACAATCCCAATAAGCTCCCACATAGGCTCTTCACCCCCTTTCGAGGGTTCAAAGCAGTAACCACCAGCAGTTTTCAGACTTCACTATGAATATTCTACACAAAACAAGCTGTTTTGTCAATTATTTGTGATTCATTTTTATTTTTTTCGGAAAATTGTTGACATAAACATAAATATTGTATATAATATCTATGTAGTGAAGTCTTACTGACGGCTACTACTCAGAGCTTTATTTTAATTTGAAATTAAAAGTAATCGCATCCTTTGGTCAGGGTGGGCGATTACTTTTTTCTATAGGTCACAATAAGATATATACAGTCAAAATTATCTAAAAAGACTTTAATGACAATTCCAATAAGTTCCCACATAGGCTCTTCACCCCCTCTCGAGGGCTCAAAGCAGTAACCACCAGCTGTTTTCAGACTTCACTATGAATATTTTATACAAAACAAGCTGTTTTGTCAATCAACAAAAATAACTTTCCCCCGAAAAGGGGGATTATTTTTTAATCACAGCTAAATATATTATTTCTTAACAATTGCACCGAATTTACATTTTTCGATACAAGCACCGCATTTAATACATTTTTCTTTGTCAATAACATAAGGGCTCTTTATTTCGCCGGTAATTGCACCGACAGGACAAACTCTTGCACAAGCAGAACACCCTTTACATTTCTCGGGGATAATCTCATAAGAAAGTAAATCTTTACATACACCGGCAGGGCATTTCTTATCTTTGATATGTGCAACATATTCATCTCTGAAATATCTCAAAGTTGAAAGAACGGGGTTAGGGGCAGTTTGTCCCAAACCGCAAAGTGAATTTTCTTTGATATGGTAACAAAGTCTTTCAAGTTTATCAAGGTCTGCCATTGTTGCTTGACCTTTGGTAATTTTTTCGAGAATTTCATACATACGCTTTGTGCCGATACGGCAAGGAGTACATTTACCGCAAGACTCGTCAACCGTAAACTCAAGGAAAAATTTAGCTATATCAACCATACAGTTGTCTTCGTCCATTACGATAAGTCCGCCTGAACCCATCATTGAACCGATTGCGATAAGGTTATCGTAATCTATTTCAATATCCATATATTGAGCGGGTATACAACCGCCTGAAGGACCGCCTGTTTGAGCAGCTTTGAATTTCTTGCCGTTAGGTATGCCACCGCCGATTTCTTCAATAACAGTACGCAGAGTAGTACCCATAGGTATCTCAACAAGACCTGTGTTGTTGATTTTACCACCCAAAGCAAATACTTTTGTTCCTTTGGATTTTTCAGTTCCCATTGAAGAGAACCATTCTGCACCGTTAAGGATAATCTGACAAACGTTAGCATAGGTTTCAACGTTGTTGAGGATAGTGGGACATTCAAAAAGTCCTTTTTCAGCGGGGAACTGAGGACGGGGACGAGGTTCACCTCTGTTACCCTCAATAGATGTCATTAACGCTGTTTCCTCACCGCAAACAAACGCTCCCGCACCTAATCTCAAACCTATATCAAAACTGAAATCGGTATCAAAGATTTTTTCGCCCAAAAGACCGTATTCACGAGCCTGTTTAATTGCAATTTCAAGACGTTTGATAGCAATAGGATATTCAGCACGAACATAGATATAGCCTTGAGTTGCACCTATTGCATAACCGGCAACAGCCATTGCTTCGAGTACAGCGTGAGGGTCGCCCTCAAGAACTGACCTGTCCATAAACGCACCGGGGTCACCTTCGTCTGCATTACAGCAAACATATTTTTGGGGTGCATCGGGAACGATATTTCTTGCAAGTTTCCATTTCAAACCTGTCGGGAATCCGCCGCCGCCGCGACCTCTCAAACCGCTGTCTAAAATAGTTTGAATAACGTCCTCGGGGCTCATTGATGTTAACACTTTACCGAGAGCCTCATAGCCCCCTGTTCCTATGTATTCATCAATATCTTCGGGGTTGATAACACCGCAGTTACGCAAAGCAATACGATGTTGTTTTTTATAAAAATTTGTTTCGTTAAGAGATTTTATAGCGTCTTTATCCAATGTTTCGTCATATACAAGGGATTTAACAACTCTGCCTTTTAAAAGGTGTTCCGAAACGATTAAAGGAATATCCTCTGCTTTAACTTGTGAATAGAACACACCTTCGGGATAAACAAGCATAATAGGACCTTTTTCGCAAAGTCCGAAACAACCTGTTGTAACAACATTAACTTCTTTTTCCAGTGCGTTTATTGCGATTTCAGCTTTCAATGTTTCCACAATCTTAGCACTGCCGCCGCTGGTACAGCCTGTGCCGCCGCAGATTAACACTTGACTTCTGTACATTTATTTCTCCTTATTTTACTTATACTTTATCGGTTTTTCCGTAACAGTTATAAAGTCGATTTTAGGTAATAATTCGATTTTTAATATTTCTGATTGTTTAAAACCGAAAATACCGTTTTCATTTTCAATATCAATCATATCTTCGGGGTTTTCATAAACATCTTCATATTCCGAAAAGTCGGATACATTTGCAACATATCCTTCAACAGTCTTACCGTTTTTGGTAATAAGTCTTATTTTATTATTTGTATATTCATAATCCCAAATATTAATCATAGCGTTTCTCCTTTGTTGAGAAAATGAATAATATCTCTGATGACGGTTAAGCTTTTAAATATTCAGTTACCAAAAATGCACCCTTAATTTAAAGACGCAGTAGAAATTGTATATTTCTGAATAACTTTACCCTTTTGGATATGTTCTTCAAAAACTTCTTTTGCTTTGTCTGCATCCATTTTAATATAGGTTACTTTTTCTTTATCTTTTTCATAAACCTCAACAATGGGTTCATATTGGCAAAGACCGACACAGCCTGTTTGTGTAACGTCAACATTTTCTAATTTGTTTTGTTGGACCAAATCTGAAAAAGTTGACAAAACAGGTCTTGCTCCTGCGGCAATACCGCAAGTAGCCATACCCACAACTATTCTTGTGTCTTTTCCGTCTGTTTTACGCATATTAACTTGTGTTTGCATTTTTTCACGCAATGCTTTTAATTCTTCAAGTGATTTCATAATACCTTTTCTCCGTTTACTTCTTTAATATTTTCCGTTAAATATCCTTTGATATAATCTGAAACTTCGGGTTCGTTGAGAGGAACATCACCCATAATCTCTCGAAATTCTCTTGTATCCAACACAAATTCTTTATCGTCAACACGATGTGTATAGATAAAATCTTTGTCGTTATTATAGGTGACAAGTGTGTGAACGGTAAAAACCATATCCCCCAAGGGCATACGGTCGATATGTGACAGTCCGTAAACGGCGGTAGTTGTTGTACCGACATTTTCTTCGGAAGTTATTTCAAAACTTCCCCCTGTCATTTCCGCTCCTTGTTTAAAAAACGGAACACCCAATCCGATATCTCTTGTTGTTCTTGTTGTAAAAAAAGGGTCGGTGACTTTCTCTAATTGTTCTTTTGTCATACCGCAACCGTTATCTTTAATGGAAACCCTCAACGTATCGGCGGCAGTATCTGCAACAACTTCTATTTCCGTCAATTTCGCTTCTGCTCTTACAGAATTTTGTGCAATATCTAAAATAGTCAATGCAATTTCAGGAAGAATATCACTCACACCTTTTTAATTAGTAATTAGTAATTAACAATTAGCAATTATAATAATTATACATTATTAATTACTAATTATTAATTGCGAAAGCATTAATTGTATTTATCTAAAATCCCTTTAATTTCTGATTTTGTCAGTCTGCCGTAAACATCGTCATTAACCATAATAACGGGAGCAAGACCGCAAGCACCTATACAGCGGCAAGCGTCAAGAGAGAATTTGCCGTCAGCTGTACATTCACCGCCGTCAATTTTTAATTCTTTTTTGAGTTCTTCGTATATATCCCCGGCACCTTTAACATAACAAGCTGTACCCAGACATACGGAAACTTGGAATTGCCCCTTGGGATAAAGCGAGAATTGAGAATAAAAGGTGACAACGCCATAGATTTTTTCCATAGGTGTTTCGGTTTTATCAGCAATAATTTTTTGTACTTCAACAGGTAAGTAACCGTAAATCTCCTGTGCTTTTTGTAAAATCGGCATTAACGCACCTTTTGTGTCTTTCATTTCCTCAATAACTGACAAAAGTTGCTTTTCCTGTTCATTAGTACCTGCAAATGCAACAGCCATTTTCTACCTCCATATAAGTTAAAATTCTAACCAATGCATTATACCATAAAAACTAAAATCTTTCAACAAATAATTATGACCAAAAAAACGTCCTTTTTTTGTTTATTATTCACAAAAAATATTAATAAATTAAGAACACTTGACATAAAAAAAGGTATATGTTATAGTTTATTGACGATAGTATAGTGCTTTATTGTGTGTTGTTGTATGTAATAGGCAATAAACATTTTACATAGGGAATAACAGGTGATTTTATTATCTTTATTTCGGTTTGATTAATGCCTATACTATGTCTGTAATTCCGTTTTAAACGGCAAAGTATTTTGTTGAGTGAAAATACTACAGTCGTGTGCACTTAAAACGGAATAAAAAATTAAATTTTTCAGCCTTTTAAAAAAAGGCAATATTCGGAGGAATAAACTATGAGGTTAAAAAAACTCGTATCCGTTTTGGTTTCCTTGAGTATGGTAGGCGGTTTAATGTCTGCTGTACCTATGAACCAAGTTTCGGCAATCGAAACACCTGTTGAAAATACCTTTGACGTCAATTATGACGGCTGGTATAATGTAGGTGACTTGACAACTGTTACCGCATTAGCAGGAGGCTATAATTCCGCAAGAGCAATGTTTGTTGACAATCGTCAAAGCGTTGATGACGGTGCAGAGGCACAAAAGGGTTATTATATTGAAGGCGGCCACAAATACAACTACAGCGTTTATGTTAAAGCAGATACCGACGAAACATTTATACTTACTCTGCGTTATCTGTATCCCGACGAAACTTACGGCTATAAAAACCTTGTGGTTAAAGACGTAAAAGCGGGTGAATGGACTAAATTAGAGGCAGTATATACCGCTCCCGAGGGAACTGTTAACCTTTCTCCTATTATCACAACAGACAGCACCAACGATTTCTGGTTTGACCAATTTGTTGTTACAGAAACAACAAAAAAAGCCTTTGTTGTTGAGGCATCCGGCGGCGATGGTTTGGAAGACATTTATGCTAACTATTTCCGTGTGGGTTGTGCGGTTTCTCCCGGCGGTAATAACGGTCTGAGTAATAGTATGATTCAAGGTATTATCCTTAAACATTTTAACTCAATCACTCCCGAAAATGAGTTAAAACCCAACTCTACTTTAAGAAATATCGCAAATAATGGTTCAACTGACACTAACATAATAGTAAACTTAAACGATGCGGCTACTATTATGGAATTCTGTGCTACCAACGGTATCGGTATGCGTGGTCATACCTTAGTATGGCACTCACAAACTCCCGATAATTTCTTTAAACAAAATTTTAACGCAAACGGTGCAAATGTTTCAACTTCTGTTATGAACACTCGTTTGCAATCTTATGCAAACAATATGTTCAGAGATATAAGCACAAAATACCCCTCTTTGGACCTTTACGCATTTGACGTTGTAAACGAGGCTATGACTGATAACGGTGCTACTTCTAACTGGAGAACATCCAATCGTCAAGGAGGTTTCAGTAACGGTACAAGTGCTGTTTCCGCTTGGGTTGCAATTTACGGTAATAACAGCTTTATTGAAAATGCTTTTTCTGCTGCTGCTGCTGCTCGTGACACATATTACCCCGGTAAAATGAAACTCTTCTACAATGACTATAACGAATATATCAGCGGTAAAAGAGATGCTATCACAGCTATGGCAAAAGAACTCTTCGGTAAAGGTCTTGACGGTGTAGGTATGCAGGCTCACCTTTCCGACACTTATCCCAACTTCCAAACTTTCAGCGCAGCGCTTGACGGTTTCCTTGCTGTAGGTTGTGAAGTTCAAATCACAGAGCTTGATATTACAGGTTCAAACACAACAACAATGTACAAACAAATTTTCCAAAAAGCAGTTGAAGTTTCTCAGTCAACAAACAGATTTACAGCACTCGTTGTTTGGGGAACAACCAACGCATCTTCTTGGAGAGCCGGTGAGGGTAACCAAGTTCTTCTCTTTGATAACAGCGGTAACGGCAACGCTAACTTCCAACAAGTAAGCGGTGAATCTGTTGTTCCTAAAGCTCAATGGGGTGACGGTAACAGTCCTAAAGGTGCAGAACCTTATGTTCCTCCTACCCCCAATGAACCCGACCAATACGGCAGATTTTTCTTTGATACTTTTGAAAGCGGCGTAGGCAACTGGGCAGGGCGTGACGGTAACGGCGAAGTTACTGCTGTTCGTGCAACTCCCTCAAAAGCTTATGACGGTACAGGTGCTCTTGCCGTTTCCGGCAGAACTTCTACTTGGATGGGAACAGCTCGTCAACTTTCAACTTTAGATTTCCAACCGGGTAAATCTTATCAATTCGGCGGTGCTGTAATGTCCACAACCGCTGACACTAACTGGCAACTTTCAGTTTATTACACTTCCGGCGGCGAAGATAACTATGTAACTATTGATACAGGTTCTTCAGCGGCAGGTGAATGGTGTAATTTAGAGGGTACAATTGAATTACCCGCAGATGCAGCAAGTATGATGGTTTATTTTGAAACAGAATACTTTGAAGAAGATGGTGCAGGCAACTTAACCGATTTCTATGTTGACAACGCATATGGCGGCAATGTTGGTTGTGTTTCTCCTCTCAAACAACAAGCAGTTGAAACAACAACTACAACTCAAGCAACCACTACCACTACTTCAACAAGAGCTACAACAACTTCAACCAGAGCAACAACTACAACAACCGTAACAATCGCTCCTCCTACAGTTGCTTACGGTGATATTGACGGTGACGGCAGTGTTGGTAAAATGGCTGATATAGTTTTATTAGGAAAATATCTTAAAGGCTCTATCGCTCTTAACAACTCCGCACTTACAGCATCTGATTGTGACGCTTCCGGCAATTCAAAAAACAAAATAGATACCGCTGACTTATCCGCATTAATCGGCTATTTATTAAGCACAGTCGGTTCTCTCCCCGTTGTTTAATTTTTTAGTTTTCTCATAGTCCCTGTAAACCACACCTATCGAAGTTCCTTTTTTAGTTTTCTCATAGTCCCTGTGAGGGTCGGCTCTCGAAGTTCCGTAGTTATTTTTGTAGTTGGCAGTTTAGCTGACGTGGTTTAACTGGATATAAAAATTCCGCCGTGTACGGCGGAATTTTTTTAGCGGACTGGGTTAGATATTTGTTATCGTGAACGGCAGCAAACTTTAAATACAAAAATCCTTTTTTTCCCCTTACCTCTCAAAATAACAAATATCTACCCCAGTAATCTTAAAAATCCCCTTTGAAAAAGGGGATTTTTATATCCAGCTAAACCAAAGCCTAAAGAGTGCCAACTACAAAAAGAAGTAGGGAACTTCGAGAGTAGTATAACTCTGCAACTATCAGAAAAGAAAATTAACATATGCGGGGGAGGGCTTCGGAATAGAGTGGGTCAAGGATACGAGTGCCGCCGATATGTGTTTGAAGGAGGAGTTGAGAGGGGGCAGTGATTTCTCCGATGATTGCCGCGTTTTTACAGTAGGGGAGTTGACAGATTTTGTCGATGTTAACGTCACCGATTATTAACATTTTCCCTTCGTTCGCCATATATATAGGCTCTAAGCCCAAAATATCACAAAAACCTTTTGTTTCTTGTGAAATGGGTAGACTGTCTTCGTAAATTTTCGCACCGCAATGGGATTTTTCGCAAATCTCATTGAGAACGGTAACAAGTCCGCCGCGAGTTATGTCACGCATAGAATGAATACCGTCAAGGCAAGAGGAGAGGCTGTGTAAAGGTGCAACGTCGCTGGAAATATTGTTGGAAATGCCCATTCTTGCGGACATAATTGCCGCCTGATGTTCACCCAAAAAGCCTGTAACAATAATTTTATCGCCGATTTTGCTGTTGGAAATACTTAGGGGCGAAATAATCTCGCCGTAACCGCTTGTGTTGATAAAAAGTCCGTGATTTTCAACAACTTTTGTGTCACCGGCAACAATTTTCACATTGGCTTCTTTTGCGGTTTTTGCCATAGAGATTACAATTTTTTCAAGGGTTTCAATAGAAAATCCCTCACCGATTATAAATCCACAATTGAGATATTTTGGTAAAGCACCAACGCAAGTCAAGTCATTCACCGTGCCGCAAACTGCCAATTTTCCAATATCTCCGCCCTTAAAAAAAATCGGGTCAATGACAAAACTATCAGTAGTCATCGCAAATTGTTTTGAATTGCAATCCAAAACCGCACTATCTTCAGCTTTCAGTAAAATTTCATTATCAAAATGTTTAAAAAAAACATCATTAATCAATTTCCCTGTTAAAACGCCGCCGCTGCCGTGGTTCATACTTATCATTTTTTTTTCTTCACTTCTCTATTATTTTTTGTGAATTTTTATTTTCAAGGTTCTTTTATGCTTTTTCAAATTTTACACATTTCAAGATATTTTTTCTTCTCTATTATTCTTAGGGTATAGTTTTCCCTAAGTTTTTTTTACTTCTCTATTATTCTTAGGGTGTATTTTTCCCTAAGGTTCTTTTATGCTTTGTCAAATGTTACACATTTCAAGATAGGGTTTACTGATTTACATTCTTTTTTATGTTACACATTTCAAGATAGGGTTTAACTGATTTATATGTTTTTTGACATATCCCTAACTATACATAATTTTGCAAACACCCTCATTCCCCACCATACAAGCACCGATTGGGTTAAAAGGAGTACAAGTTTTTTTGAATAGCGGGCAGTCTTTGGGCATTTTTTTACCTAAAATAATCTCCGCACAACAACAACCTCTGCTTTTTTCCTCCGTGTCGGGGATATATTCATTATCAAAAGTATATGCAGAATTTTCTATAATCCCTAAACCTCTCCACCAATCATTCGTCAAAGTGAAATGTTTGTTAATAAGTGCCAAAGCTTTCTCGTTACCGTTTTCTTTAACAATATTTTTATAGAGATTTTTTACAGTAAAATCTGCATTTTCAACCATTTTCAGAGCAGAATAAATTGACATAAGTATATGCTCGGGGGTAAAACCTGTTACAATAATGGGCTTTTTGTATTTTTTTACAATATATTCAAAAGGCTTACTGCCTATTATTGCACAAACATTACCCGGAGCTAAAAAAGCGTTAATTTCATTATCTGTATTACAAATATATTCCACAGCAGGAATAATGGCTTTTAAAGAAGTGAGGAGCTTGAGATTTTTCGGACAATCCTCAAGAATCAAGGCATAAATCGGCAAAGTTGTTTCAAAACCGACAGCCGCAAAACAGTATTTTTTGTCAGGGTTTTCCCTTGCAATGGCAACAGCTTCAAGAGGATTATACAAAATTATCTTGTTTTTTACATTTTCAAGGGATTTTTCGCTCCCTCTGACTTTAACCATATCCCCGAAAGTGAGGATAGTATATTCTTCAGAGAGTTGGACAAGTCTGTCAACATATCCTGCTTTTGTAACACACACGGGACACCCGGGTCCCGAAACGAGTTGGATATTCTTAGAAATCAAATCTCTTATGCCGTTTTTGTGTATAACGGAGGTGTGAGTGCCGCAAACTTCCATTATTTTAATATTTTTTTTGTATTCTTTTAGTTTTTTAATCAATATTTCCATTATAAATCTTCACCCAAAACCGTTTTGAGTTCTTCCCAAATCTCGTCAATTTCTTCCGCCTCGGTTTTGTCAAGGACTTGAATAACGCAACTGGCGTGAACAAGCACTCTGTCGCCGTTTTTTACGTCAACAAGTCCGATATTTGCTTGAATTTTATTTCCTCTAATCTCAACAGTTGCTGTATTCTCATTAATATCCAAAACCTTGCCGCTTATTGCAACACACATAGTATTTTTTACCTTTAAAATCATAAGAAGTACATAAAATGCACTTCCTATTATAAATCTTTAAAAATAAAATGTCAACTGTTATTTCCCATATTCTTTTTTATGTCAAAAAGATAATTAATCAAAAGGAAAAGTTGCGGAAATTGCCGCATAATATTCCAAATACCGATACGTTCCAAACCATATTGATTAGCTAACATAAGTTTTGCATAAATAGAGCGAGCGTCCTCAAACCATACCTCGTGGAGGATATTGTTTTCGTCGCGATAGGTATAATATGGAGTTTGTGCCACTTCGTCATATTTAATCTCTGCCCAATTTTCAATTGCAATATTTTGAGCTTGCAAGTTTCCTACAGATTTAGCAATAGTTGTACCTTTCACATAGGGCAAAGTCCAGTTATAGGCATAATTTGGAATACCCATAATTATTTTTTCTCTCGGAATTTTTGAAACAGCATATTCCAAAACCTTATTAACCTCATTTATGGGAGAAACAGCACGGGGTTCGCTGTGAGAATATCCCCATTCATAGGTCATAAGAAAAACAGTATTTGCATTTTGACCCAAAGCTTCATAATCGTGGGCTTCAAAAAGCAATCCCGACTGATTATCTTTAGTTTTCGGGGCAACGTCAACATTAACGCTAAATCCGTTATAGTTCATAATATCGGTGATTTTCTTAACAAATTCTGAATATTTAGTACGCATTGATGTGGGGATATATTCAAAATCTAAATCAATACCTCTATAACCTTTTGCTTTCATAGTTGTCAAAAGATTATTAATCAGCGTGTTTTGCAGATTTTCATCTGAAATCAGATTTTTAATATGGTTACTGTCAAAACCTCCTGATTCGGTTATATTTGAAAGTAAAAGAATGGGTTCAACATTAAAATCATATGCACGTTCAATGAGATATTCGTCAGTTGTGGGTATAAGCGTGCCATCTTCATTAAATCCATAACCGAAGATAAAAAGCCTTGTGAGATACGGCAACATTAAATCCAAATTTCTTTTGTCAATATTGGGATAAACAAAACCGTCAACGCTGAGTGTTCCTACTTTTTCATTGTTTAACTGGATAATGAGCATTTCACCCGGTTCGATTGTATTATTATCCCAAAGCCAAGGGTTATTGCGATAGAGGGTGTTTAAAGTAACTCCAAAACGTTCCGCAATACTCGAAAGGGTTTCGCCTTGTTTTGCAATATGTGTTAAATCAGGGATTATAATCAACAATGCCTGACCTATAACAAGTCGACTTTCTGCTCCGATACCGTTATCAAACCTAAGTCTTTCAACGGAAATACCGTATTGTGCCGCAATGGTATAAATTGTTTCGCCCTCTTTTACTATATGTATATACATAAAAAACTCCTCCTTTTTCTTTTATAATATGTGAAAAAGGAGGAATTGGTTATAAAAAGGAGCTAAAAAACTATAAAAATCTGCTTAATCTTGCAATAGGTAAGCCCATAATATTATAAAAATCACCGTTTATGGATTTAACTAACAATGCACCTTTACCTTGAATACCATATGCACCCGCTTTATCCATAGGTTCGCCTGTTGAAATATATTCGTCAATCTTTTTTTCGGTAAGCTGATAAAATGTACATTTAGATATTTCCGAAAATGACGAGGTAGTTTTACCCCAAACCGCAACCCCTGTAATAACAGTATGTGTCTTACCGCTTAAAAGTTTAAGCATACGTTTAGCGTCAGCTTTATCTTTCGGCTTACCCAAAATCTCGTCATTAATAATCACAACAGTATCCGCCGCAATAACAATTCTTTCCGGATATTTTTTAGAAATATAAATAGCTTTCTGAACAGCCAAAAACTCCGGTATTTCCTCATTAGCGAGATTTTCAGGCACAGTTTCGGGAATATCAGCCGGAATTACTTCAAAATCTTCAGTAATAATACTTAATAATTCTAATCTTCTCGGAGATGCCGACGCCAGTATTATCTTTTTAATATCTTTTTGTTTCAGAGTAATACTCCTCTCGAAGTTCCGTAGTTGTTTTCATAGTTGGCAGTTTAGTTGACATTAGTTTCACTCGTGTTTGTTTGTATTCTCGTATCTTTTTTTAGTATCTTTTTTTAGTATCTTTTCGTTTCAGAGTAATACTCTTCTCGAAGTTCCATAGTTGTTGTGGTTGTTGGCAGTTTAGTTGACTTTTTTTCTTTTCTGATAGGCACAGGGAATTGCACCTCTCGAAGTTCCGTAGTTGTTGTGGTTGTTGGCAGTTTAGTTGACATTAGTTTAACTGAAGTTTTACTAATTTGCTGCATTTGCCTCCGCCTCTGCCTCCGCCTCCGCCTCCGCCTCCGCCTCCGCCTCACGTTCGGCATTGAAATCATCATACCAATCATCAAAATTTCTGTCCCAAGTATGAGAGCTTTCGTTAAGGGATTTTTCTATCTCTGCATTTCCCTCGTCAATGTCTTTCTGCTTTTCGTCTATCTGTTCGTTTAAAGTAGTTGTAACAGAAGTTGACGATGTTGTTAAAAGAGTTGTGGAAGTAGAAATAGTGGTTGAAGTGGAGAACGTTGTTGAAGTTGAACCGGTTGTTTCTTCTGTGTTTTCAGAATTACAGGCGGCTGAAAAAACAGTAAGGGATAATAAGCTGATTAATGTAATAATTTTCTTCATAATTAACCCTGTTTCTGTTCTATTATTGTGACCATTTCGCCCACATTTTTCATAGAAGACACTTGTCCCATTGAAAAACGCATTTTAAATTCAGACTCAACGGCGGCAATAAGTCGGATATGCTCAAGACTGTCCCAATCTTCAATATCATTGGCTGTGGTAAATTCAGTTACTGTAATATTCTCGTCATCAAAAACATCTTGAAAAACTTCGTTTAATTTAAAAAATATTTCTTTACGGTTCATATTATCACCTTTACTTAATGTCTTGGGTTTTTTATAACAAATTCCATTGCATTTATAATAGCGAAATCAATATCTGTTTTATTTTGTGCGGTTAATGTTTCTGTAGCTCGAACAATTGCTTCACCTTTGATTGTTGAAACATATTTTGCGGGAAGTTTGTTAAGTGCAATAGCTTTAATATCGTCTGTGCACTTTTGACAAAAACAAGCATCGGGATATTTCTTTTTATTTAAATCCAAAATGGACGTGACAACATTCTCCATTACATTTACTAACATAGACTTCCTCATTTCTCGCAATATCTACAATATTTATTCTAAAACAGTATTATATGAGAAAATATATATTTTGTCAACAAATTTTTAAATATAATTACTGATTTTGCAATGTTTCGTTATTATATGCCCCTTTTTCAAACTCTTCCATTCTCAAGAGGTCTAATTGAAAATCAATATTTGTGTCAACTCCGTCAATGATAAATTCTGACAAAGCACGTTTCATTTTCATAATAGCTTCTTGGCGGTTGGGTGCTTTTACTATCAGTTTTGCAAGCATATTATCATAAAAAGGCGGAATATCATAGCCTTGATATATAGCGGAATCTATTCTCACACCGTTGCCGCCGGGGAGGTTCAAAGCAGTAATTTTACCGCAAGAGGGGCGGAAATTTTCAGTCGGTTTTTCGGCATTAATCCGACATTCAATTGAATGTCCGTTCAATTCAATATCCTCTTGTGTAACAGACAATTTTTGTCCCATTGCAATGCGGATTTGTTCTTTGACAAGGTCAACGCCTGTAACATATTCTGTAATGGGGTGTTCAACCTGTATTCTTGTGTTCATTTCCATAAAGTAAAAATCAGAATTTTTATCCACAAGAAATTCAATTGTCCCGGCATTAACATATCCGCTGGCTTTAGCGGCGGAAACTGCCGCATTACCCATTTTCTCTCTTAATTCGGGTGTCATAACAGGTGAGGGTGTTTCTTCCAAAACTTTCTGACGGCGGCGTTGGAGTGAACAGTCACGTTCACCTAAATGTACAACATTTCCGAAACTGTCTGCTAAAATTTGAAACTCAATGTGTTTTGGTTCAAGCAAGAGTTTTTCGATATAAATACTGTCGTCACCGAAAAATTTCTTTGATTCTTCTTTTGCGGCGATAATTTGGTGTTCCAATTCACTCTCATTATCAACACGGCGAATACCCCTACCGCCTCCACCGGCGGCGGCTTTTATCAAAATCGGAAAACCCATTTCTTTTGCGATTTTCTTTGCTTCCTCAAGGGATTTAACAGCACCGTCAGAACCGGGTATAACCGGCACACCCGCTTTTTTCATTGTTTCTTTTGCATTGGCTTTATCCCCCAACAATGTTATAACATCAGAGGGAGGACCTATAAAAGTAACACCGCATTTTTTACAAAGGTCGGCAAAGGTTGCATTTTCCGAGAGAAAACCAAATCCCGGGTGCAAAAATTCAGCCCCTGTAATCTCACAAGCCGCCAATACATTTTTAATATTCAAATAACTTTGAGAAACTTGCGGCGGACCTATACAAACCGACTCGTCCGCAATAATAGTATGCAAAGCCGCTCTATCCGCTGTTGAATAAACAGCAACAGAGTGCATACCTAATTCTCGACAAGCCCGTATTATCCTTACCGCAATTTCTCCTCTATTAGCAATAAGTATTTTCATTCTTTTATCTTTCTATTCGTTTTAGAGTTTTACACATCTCGAAGTTCTCTTTTTTACTTTTCTATTCGTTTTAGAGTTTTACACATCTCGAAGTTCTCTACTTGTTGTGGTAGTTGATTTTTTCAGTTGACATTACCACGACAAGTGTGTGATTTTTTCTGATTATTTATTCAATCACCATTATATTCTGGTTATATTCAACGGCATCACCATTGTTTACAAATATTTCTTTAACAACACCTTCTAAATCACTTGTAACTTCATTCATAATCTTCATACTCTCGATTATCATAATTACATCACCTTTTTTAACGCTGTCACCGACTGCAACAAAAGGTGGTTTGTCCGGGGAGGGTGCAGAATAAAATGTGCCCACAATAGGTGCTTTTACAGTATTTTTACTGTCTGTTTCGCTGTTTTCAACTTTTTTATCTGTTTCAATGGGCTGTGCAGTTTGTACAATCGGAGCAGTTGGAGTTACAGGTTGATTGAAATGAACCGTTTTTTCCTTTTTCGCTTTAATACAAACTTTCACATCTTTATGTTCAATAAATATCTCGCCTAAATCATTATCTTTCACTAATTTTGCTAAAAATTCTATTTCATTCTCTAAAAGAATCGGATTACCATTCAACATTTTTTTCTACCTCTTTTTTTACTTTGAGCCGCCTGTGCTTTTATCAGCTTATTAACAGGGGAATTGCTCCCTGTCGGTCTTGCAACTTTTTTTACTTTTTACTTTATTGCAAATTTAATTTCGCCGCTGACTGCCAACTCACCGTTTACTGTTGCAGTCCCTGTTCCGATACCGATTGCTCCGCGAGTTTTGGTTATTTCTGTCGTTAAAACAAGAATATCCCCCGGGACAACCTGTCTTTTGAACTTAACATTATCAATTCCCGCAAAAAACGCTAATTTGCCTTTATTCTCCTCTTTTGCGAGAATAGCAACCGCTCCTGTTTGTGCCAACATTTCAACCATAAGCACACCCGGAGTAACAGGATAGTCGGGGAAATGTCCTTTAAACCAAAAGTCGTCTGCTTTAATATACTTTGTTGCAACCGCTTTTATACCTATTTCAAGTTCATTCACCTCGTCAATTAGCAAAAAGGGGTCACGGTGGGGGATAATTTTCTTAATTTGTTCTTTATCGTATATAACCATATTTACCTCTTAACTTTCAACTTCAATATTATATTTTTTACGAAATTTAATTAAATCGTCGTCAAACTCCTTTTTATATTTTTCTGATTTAGCTAAAGAATCGTTGATTTTTGTCATAGTTTCATTTTTCGGTGATGTTATATAATCCAAACAATAATTATAAATTTCTATGTCAAGTTCGTAAGATTTTAATAGTATCTTATTGATTTTCAGCAACTCTTCATTGTCAATATCAACATCTTTTACTATATCAATCATTTCCTGTTGTTTGGGAAGAATTATATTTTTTAAAGTATTGTGTTGGTCGGGAGTGCTTAAATTAGCCCCGGCTATCTCCTTGTTAAATGTATCTATTACAGTTTCACTTAAAGAGAGTGCTTGGAAAATTTGATTGATATAATCGTCATAATCTCGTATCCCGGAGGAGCCTTTTACAGAATGGAAACAACCGCTTATTGCCAAAACAATTGAAACAGCAATAATAGTCATACCTTTGAGAAAAGATTTTTTCATTTTCTTTTCAATGGGGTTTTCTTGATATGAGATGTCAATGAAATGAGGGTCGGGGATAAGTTGTTCCTGTACATATTCATATTCCGCAAAGTCAACAGGGGTGTTTTTTTCGTGGAGATATATTCCGTATCCGATAACCGCACCTGAAATAAGACCGCCGAAATGTCCTAAAGCCGAGATATTGCCGCCATTTGCCATTGAATAGACAGTAAATGCAACATTCACAAGGATAGGGTTGATTAAAGCTGTTTTCCAAGGTTTATTTGAGAGAAAGGCATATACACAGAGGACACCCATTAATCCGAAAACAGCACCGCTTGCTCCTACAGTGACGGTTCGAGGGTCGGAGAATAATATAACAGCTAAGCCGCCGCAAACTCCTGTAAAGACATAGGCAACGGAATAATAAAACTGCCCCAATTCTTCTTCCGCAATCATTCCCAACCAAAACAAAGCATACATATTGAATAAAATGTGCATAACACTGCCGTGCATAAACATTGAGGAAAAGATATTCAGAAAATTGCCGTCTTTAACCAATCCACCGTAGTAAAAAAGATTTTGTGCATCAATGTTTATTATATTGCCGCCGCTTTTAATCACAACAGCTAAATATATTATGATATTTATTGCTATGAGTATATAAGTGATTACAGGATTTTTTACCATATTCGGTCTTAGGCTCATAAATACCTCTTTTTATTCAATAGTTCGCATTTCTTTGGCAAAGAGTTTTAAAGCTCTTTGCATTATAAATTCCACCCGAACACCTTGTTCGTCTGCCATTTCTTTGAAAACTTCATAGTCCTCATTTAGAATACCCAATTCAACTTTTTTGCCGATGTCATTAAAAAACGGATTTCTAACACCTTTTATTAATTCTTCTTTTGTATATTCTCTCCCTGCAATAACAAATGTGTCTTTCATTACATATAATCCTTAAATTCTTCTAAAGGCTCATTAAAATCGTCAGCCATAAATATCTGTCCCTCAAATCTGCCTAATAATTCAGCAAATTTGCTTTTGTGTTCAATTTCTTCATCTGGAACCATAATATTTGTCATTATGAAAAAATCCCCTTTCTTTACTCCGCTTTTTTAAAGCAAACGCTGGCGTTATGTCCGCCGAAACCGAGGGAGTTTGAGATTGCAGAGTAGACAGTTGTTTCAACATTGCCGTTAACACAGTAATCCAAATCACATTCTTCGTCGGGGAGTTTATATCCCACTGTTCTGTGGATAAAATCATTTTTAACAGAGAGAGCTGTTACAATAGCCTCAACTGCTCCCGCTCCGCCTAACAAATGCCCTGTCATTGACTTTGTTGAGTTGATTTTAATATCTTTTGCTTTATCGCCGAAAGCTGTTTTTATTGCTGTTGTTTCATATTTATCATTGAGAGGTGTTGAAGTGCCGTGAGCGTTGATATAGCTTAAAGTTTCAAGGGGTGTTTCGGTAAATGCCTGTTTCATTGCAAAAGCTGCAGCCTCACCTGTGGGAGAGGGGGATGTCATATGATAAGCGTCACAAGTTGCACCGTAACCGCAAATCTCAGCGTAAATCTTTGCACCTCTTGCTTTTGCCTGTTCATATTCCTCTAATAAAAGTATACCTGCACCCTCACCCAAAACAAAACCGTTTCTTTCTTTGTCGAAAGGAATACTCGCTCTGGCTAAATCGTCAGATTTTGAGAGAGCTTTCATATTCGCAAAACCTGCCATTGCAAATTCCGTTACACAACTTTCTGTTCCTCCGCAAAGGCACATATCCAATTCGCCGTATTTAATCTTGCGGAAAGCCTCACCGACAGCGTGAGTTCCCGAGGAGCAAGCGGTTACGGGGGAATAGTTAACCCCCTTGAATTTTGAACGCATTGCAATTTCGCCTGCAACCATATTTATAATCATCATAGGGATATAGAAAGGTGAAACCCTCCCTGCACCTTTATTGAGAAATTTTGAGTGTTCCTGTTCGGTAAGGGAGATACCTCCTGTTCCGCAACCGACAATTACACCCTTGCGAAAAGGGTTTTCAATATCTTCTTCGGAAAAATCAAGCCCCGCATCAATTAAAGCCTCTTTAGCGGATACTACGGCAATTTGGGTAAATCTCTCCATTCGCTTTGCGTCTTTGGGAGAAACAATACCGTCAACGGAGAAGTTTTTAATATCACCCACGATTTTAACGCCTAAATTTTCCGTATCGAAATCGTTTATATAGGAAAATCCGAGTTTGTTAGCTTTAATATTCTCCCAAAACTCTTTTACGCTGTTTCCCAAAGGGTTTACAGTACCCATTCCTGTAATTACTACTCTTTTTGTGTTTGTCATTTTTGTTGTTCTCCTAAAATATATATGGATAGTTTTTTATGTTAATAGTTTTTTGGCATTTTTCTATTATTAAGGTATCTGATAGATGCAATAAACAGCAGACTTAAACAGATAATGATTAGAATAATATATGAGGCTATTTCTCCAAAAGACGTCCAATCAGTAGAAAAAATATCATCGGATTCTTCGTTTCGTTTTTGTTCAATTCGTTCTAAATTTCTTTGTCCCGGTAAATCCATTTCCAAAAACAAAAAAAGTAAAAAGCATAACCCGGAGGTTAAGAAAGAGAAAAAAGCAGTTTTTAAAAAAGTTTTGTTGAGGTAAAACTCTAACCCGAGCAGTATGCCTAATTCAATAAAAAGAATCAAAAGGGGAGATAAAAAAGGCAAAAGAAAGAAAAGGTCAAAAATAAAGGTAAGAGGAATAAAGAGAAAAATATTAACCCAAAACTTTTTTGTTTTGATAAAAGGGAGTTTCCCTCTTTTTACAAAATATATGATAATTGCAATAATCAGCAAACTTAAACAGTAACAAGTAATGTATATATAGGTGATTGTTTCCACCAAACCGGGCATAGGAAACCATTGGCTCTCTTTTCTGTTTATTTCCTCTAATTTTTCTAAATGTTTTAGTCCTAATAAGAAATTATTAGGTAAAAAAGAGAAAAATAAAAGACAAGCCCAACTCGTTAAAAATCCGAAAAGTGGAGCTTTCAGATAATGTCGGTTAATTAAAAATTCCAATCCTATTAATATAATAAACTGGGATATTACAACGCAAAATTGCCAAAACTCTGTAAAATCAAATAGAAAGAAAAGGTCAAAAATAAAGGTAAGAGGAATAAAGAGAAAAATATTAACCCAAAACTTTTTGTTTTTAATAAAAAGGAATTTCTTCATAGTCATAACTCTTTCTCCCTTTCTTTTTTATAGAATATACAATAATTGCAATAATCAGCAAACCTAAACAGGCAACGGAAAGAAAAAGATATGAGCCTATTTCTGACAAATACGACCAATCACCAAAAAATAAATCCTCGTATTCATCGTTGCGTCTTTCTGAAATTTGAGTTAGATTTTTTTGTCCCGGTAAATATATTCCCAAAAACAAAAAAAGCAAAAAGAACCAAAAGCAGAGGGAAGCGGTTAAGAAAGAGAAAAAGGCGGTTTTTAAAAAGGTTTTGTTAAGATAAATTTCAAACCATAGTAATATTCCGAATTCAATAACCAAAGCGAAAATGATACCATAACTCTCCCAAGTGTCAAAAGGCAAAAGAAACAAATGGTCAAAAATAAAAGTAAAGGGAATAAAAAGAAAAATATTAATCCAAAACTTTTTGTTTTTAATAAAAAGGAGTTTTTTATTCGTCATAATTCTTTCTCATTTTCTTTTTTATGGAATGTATAATATTTGTTATGAAGCGTACAATATCTGCAATAATCGCTAAATAGAAACAGGTAGAAATAAGAAATATAAATAAGGTCATTTCAGCCGAATGCGGCCAATCGCTCCAAATTATATCGGAGGTTTTTCCGTAGTGATTTTGTACAACTTTAATTAAAATCTCTTGTCCCGGTAAGTACATTCCCAAAGATGCAAAAAGGATAAAAAACAAAAAGCAGAGAATAGAAGTTAAGAAAGAGAAAAGGGTGGCTTTTAAAAAGGTTTTGTTGAGATAAAACTCTAAACCGAGCAATATACCTAAATCAATAGCAAAAGCGAAAAGGAAACCGTAACTCTCCCAAGTTTTGAAAGGGAAAATGATTAAAATACCAAAAACAAAGGTAAGAGGGATAAAGAGAAAAATATTAATCAGAAACTTTGTTTTGATAAAAGGAGTTTTTTTAATCGTCATAATTTTCGTCCTTTTTCGTTCACGAGCGAGATGTATTATTTTGGCAATCGCGTATATGCCGCAGGCAATCGCGTATATGCCGCAGATTATCATACATATTACAAAAAAAGAAAAAGGTTCAATAATATAATCCGGCGGTACGTCAAAGTCGGCGGGTTCTTTTGCATATTTTTCTTCAGTGAGTTTTACTAATTTATTCAATCCCGGGAGGATTTTCAACACACCGCCTATAATTGAAAAGAAAAATCCAAAACTTGCAGTTAAAAAAGCAAATTTTGCGGCGTTTAAGCGATTTTTATTTATTATTCGCTCCGCTGTCATCAAAACAATCAATCCTATTACAGAAATAAGCAAATCGTATCGAAACCCGAAAAGCAAAAAGGATAAATCCAACAGGTAAGTGTAGGGGATAAAGAGAAAAATATTAATCAGAAATTTTTTAATATCCCGATTTTCTGTCAAGGCTTACTCCTCCAACCCACTTATTTTAAGCTATTCAATACTATTTTACCATAAAATATTAAAAAAGTCAAGGGGTTTTAAATATTTTTTTAAGAAAAAATTTTTATTTTATACTTTATTATAGTAGTGATATGTAATAAAAAAACTTAAAAAGTGGTGAAAAAGCCTTGACGTTCTCGTCCTTTTATGATATGATTGTTCGGTGAATTTAGTATGCTGATAAATATGCGAAAAATTTGTCGGCATTTTTGAAAGGAATTTTTACGTAAAATGAGTGAAGTATGGAGAATATTCGGCGATACTGTCGGTGACTTGTGGCAAACAAGCGGACTTTACAACCTCGGTTGGCAGGAAATTGCTTTGATACTGATTTCCTTTGGATTTATGTATCTTGCAATTGTTAAAAAATTTGAACCGCTTTTGCTTTTGCCTATTGCTTTCGGTATGTTTTTAACAAATTTACCCTTCGCAGAGATGTATCACCCCGAACTCTTTGCCGGCAACCCGGCGGATATAAGTTACAGCGAGATACTCCACAACGGAGGACTGCTTGACTTGCTTTATTTGGGTGTTAAGTTGCAAATCTATCCGCCTTTGATATTCTTGGGTATCGGTTGTATGACTGACTTCGGACCTTTGATTTCAAACCCACGGTCGTTTTTATTGGGTGCGGCGGCGCAAGGTGGTATAATCTTAACATTCGTCGTTGCGGCACTTTTAGGATTTTCAGCAGCAGAGGCAGGCTCAATTGCGATAATCGGCGGTGCGGACGGTCCTACCTCTATCTTTGTTTCAACAAAACTTCTCACCCAAAGCGAAAAAATTTCAACGGGTTCAATTGCATTGGCGGCATATACCTATATGGCGTTAGTGCCTGTTATTCAACCCCCGATTATGAAACTTCTTACAACTAAAAAAGAGCGTTCTGTTAAAATGCAGGCGTTACGTCAAGCAACAAAAACAGAAAAAATCATTTTCCCCATTGCCGTTACATTAATAGTATCTCTTATGGTTCCCTCTGCAACTCCTCTTGTGGGTATGCTTATGTTAGGTAACTTAATGAAAGAGAGTGGTGTTTGCGAGCGTTTGGTTAAAACCGCCTCAAACGAATTAATGAATATTGTTACTATTTTCCTCGGTGTTTCCGTGGGAGCAACAACTCAAGCTGACAAAATCCTCAACCTTGAATTCGGCAAAGTTATAATCTTAGGTGTATTTGCATTCGGTTTCGGAACAGCTTGCGGTTTGATTTTCGGTAAAATTATGTATAAACTCAGCGGCGGAAAAGTCAACCCCCTTATCGGTTCGGCAGGTGTATCTGCAGTACCGATGGCGGCACGAGTAGCACAAAAAGTCGGTGCTCAAACCGACCCCTCCAACTTCCTCCTTATGCACGCAATGGGGCCCAACGTAGCCGGAGTAATCGGTTCGGCAGTCGCTGCCGGAGTTTTATTATCTATTATACCATGGTAAGGCTACTCTCGAAGTTCCGTAGATGTTTTCACAGTTGGCATTTTAGCTGACATTACCTCTGCACGTGTTCGAGAGTGTGATTTAACCTAATTATTCAGAGCGTTTCTGGAAAGAAGAAAATATGTATTAAAAAAAGCACCCTTCGGGTGCTTTTTGTTGAATTTGTACAAAAAATCGATATATTTTTCTACACACAAAAAATAAAAATTTCTTGACAAAGGGGTATAAGAGGGGTATAATTCTCTATTGTATCGGATTATATTTATACATTTAATTATGGGGAGGGTAAGTATACAAAAGTCTACATATTCAGACAGAATACTTACTGATAAACCCTTTTTTTTGTATGTGGAGGAACTGTATTATATGGTGAGAGTGAACGGCGTTGACATAAATGTGAACCCAAAGCAACTCGGAAAAAACACTCGTATGAGTTTTGCGAAAATCAATGAAGTTTTGGAAATGCCTAACTTTATAGAGATTCAAAAGAATTCCTATAAATGGTTTAAAGAAGAGGGGCTTAAGGAAGTTATAAGGGATATGTTGCCGATTACGGACTCTAACGGCAACCTTGAATTGTCTTTCCTTGATTATACCATAGACGAGAAATCAAAATATACTATTGCGGAATGTAAAGAGCGTGACACAACCTATTCCGCCTCTTTGAGAGTTACCGCAAAGCTTTATAATAAAGAAACCGGCATTATTAAATCTTCTCAGATTTATATGGGTGAGTTTCCTCTTATGACCGACAGCGGTACTTTCGTTGTCAACGGTGCGGAGCGTGTAGTTGTTTCTCAGCTGGTTCGTTCTCCCGGTGTTTATTATGCAAGTGAAAAGGACAAGACAGGTAAGGACCTTTTTTCCTCTACAATTATCCCCAACAGAGGTGCTTGGATTGAATACGAAATGGACAGTTTAGATAACTCCTATGTTCGTATTGACAAAAACAGAAAAATCCCTCTCACAACTTTTATACGTTCTATAGGTGTAAGTACCGATGAAGATATTATATCAACTTTCGGTGAAGATATACTTTTAAGAACAACCATTGATAATAAAGACACTACTAAAAATCGTTCCGAAGCATTAATTGCGATGTATAAAGTTCTGCGTCCGGGTGAACCCCCCACTGTTGAAAGCGGTGAAAAGCACCTTAAGGACTTATTCTTTGACCCTCGCAGATATGATATGTGCCGTTTCGGCCGTTATAAATATAACAAAAAACTTGCTCTCTCAAACAGACTTGCAGGGCGTACTCTTTCACGTCCTCTTGTTCACCCTGTTACAGGTGAGGTTTTGGCGAATGAGGGAGATACAATTTCCACTGATAAAGCTTTTAAGTTTGAACAAATGGGTGTTAAGATTGCTTATGTTTTAACAGAGGCTAAGGAATATTATGTTAATGAAATAGGCGAAACACATATCCGCACTGTTGAACGTGAGGCAAAGATTATCGGTAACGGTATGGTTGATATCAACGGATATATTGATTTTGATGTTGAACATATCGGTATAAATGAAAAAGTTTCCTTTGCGGTTTTGAATGAAATCTTAAACGAATACGGTAAAGACGACAAAGACAAATTACTTGAGATTTTTAAAGAACGCAAGAATGATTTAATGCCTAATAATATCACTTTGGACGATATTATTGCATCAATCAGCTATTATATTAATTTAAATGCGGGAGTGGGCAATGTTGACGATATTGACCATTTAGGCAACCGCCGTATACGTTCCGTAGGTGAATTGCTGCAAAATCAATTCAGAGTAGGTTTTGTGCGTATGGAACGTGCTATCAGAGAGAGAATTAATATGGTTCCTCTCCAAAATCGTCATAATAACAATGCAGACGAGGAAGAACCTCCGATAAACAGCGGAGATGAAGAGCTTGCCGAAGAACCCGTAAAATCCAAATTGAAAGTAACAGAGGTTACGGCGGCGGCTTTGGTAAATATTCGCCCTCTTACTTCTTGTATTCGTGAGTTTTTCGGTTCGTCACCTCTTTCTCAATTTATGGACCAAACTAATCCTCTTGCGGAATTGACGCATAAACGTCGTCTTTCTGCCTTGGGTCCCGGCGGTTTGAGCCGTGACAGAGCGGGATTTGAAGTTCGTGACGTTCACTATACCCATTATGGGCGTATGTGTCCTATTGAAACCCCTGAGGGACCGAATATCGGACTTATCTCTTACCTTGCATCTTTTGCTAAGGTTAATAAATACGGTTTTATTGAAGCTCCTTATCGTAAAATCAACAAGGAAACAGGTGTTGTTACAGAAGAAGTTGTGTATATGACTGCTGATGTTGAAGACCTTTATGTTGTTGCACAGGCGAATGAACCTCTTACCGAAGACGGCAGATTTGCAAAATCCAAAGTTACTGCACGTTTCCGTGATAAGATTTTTGAATGTGAGGGTTCAAAAGCTGATTTTATGGACGTTTCGCCGAAAATGGTAGTGTCTGTTGCGACAGCTTGTATTCCCTTCCTTGAAAATGACGATGCTAACCGTGCGTTAATGGGTTCAAATATGCAACGTCAGGCTGTGCCGCTTTTGCGTACCGAAAGCCCTATTGTGGGTACGGGTATGGAATATAAAGCTGCTGTTGACTCGGGGATATGTATACTTGCAGAGGCAGACGGTGTTGTTACTGCCGTTTCCGCTGACGAGATTGTTATTCAAGACGATTCTTATATGAAACACGTTCAAAAACTTATCAAGTTTAAACGTTCCAACCAAGGTACTTGTGTTAATCACCACCCCATTGTGGAAAAAGGGGAAAGAGTTGTTAAAGGGCAGGTTATTGCAGACGGTCCGTCTACAAGTAACGGTGAAATCTCCTTAGGACGTAATGCTTTAATCGGCTTTATGACTTGGGAGGGTTATAACTATGAGGACGCTGTTCTCTTAAACGAAAAAGTTGTTCGTGATGATATATTCACTTCCATTCATATTGAAGAATATGAAGTTGAATGTCGTGAAACTAAATTAGGTGCAGAAGAAATTACCCGAGAAATTCCAAACGTTTCGGATGATGCTAAAAAAGACCTTGACGAAAGAGGTATTATCAGAATAGGTGCGGAAGTTCGTTCGGGAGATATATTAGTGGGTAAGGTTACACCCAAAGGTGAAACCGACCTTTCCGCAGAAGAACGTTTGCTTAGGGCTATTTTCGGCGAAAAAGCCCGTGAAGTAAGGGATAACTCCTTGCGAGTTCCTCACGGTGAGGCAGGGGTAATTGTTGACGTTAAAGTCTTTACCCGTGAAAATTGTGACGAATTAGGTGCAGGGGTTAATATGCTTGTGCGTTGTTATATTGCACAGAAACGTAAAATTTCCGTAGGTGACAAAATGGCGGGACGTCACGGTAACAAAGGTGTTGTTTCCCGCATTATGCGTCAGGAAGATATGCCTTTCTTGCCTGACGGCACACCTCTTGATATAGTCTTAAACCCTCTGGGTGTACCGTCCCGTATGAATATCGGACAGGTACTTGAAGTCCATTTGGGTATGGCGGCAAAACAATTAGGCTGGAAGATTATGACCCCTGTATTTGACGGTGCAAGGGAAGAAGACATCAGAGCTTGTTTTAAAGCCGCAGGAATGGCAGAGGACGGTAAAACAGAATTATATGACGGCAGAACAGGTGAAAAATTTGACAACCGTGTTACTGTGGGATATATGTATTACCTTAAACTTCACCACCTTGTTGACGATAAAATCCACGCACGTTCTGTAGGTCCTTATTCACTCGTAACACAACAACCTTTAGGCGGTAAAGCACAATTCGGTGGACAACGTTTCGGAGAAATGGAGGTTTGGGCGTTAGAGGCATATGGTGCAGCTTATACCTTGCAGGAAATTTTGACTGTTAAATCGGACGATACCAACGGACGTGTTGCAACTTACGAAGCAATTGTTAAAGGGCAGAATGTTCCTAAACCCGGTGTACCCGAAAGCTTTAAGGTACTTGTTAAAGAACTCCAATCTTTGGGTCTTGATATGCACGTTCTTGACAAAACAGGCAATGAAATCGACCTCAAACAAACTTATGACGACGATATTCTCCCAACTCCCACAGCTTATCTTGACGAGAATATTACAGATACTTCCGCATTTGACGACGACGAGTATCTCGGTAACGGTATGATAGTCCGCACTAAAGCCGAAGAACTCCTTGAAGAAGAGGAAGAAGTTAACGAGGATGAAATTGACGTGGAAGAAGAACTCAAAAAACTCGGCTTAATCAAAGGCGAGGGTGCAGAGGGTACAGGGGGTGCAGGCGAGAGTGTAGCAGAGGCGGCTGTTGAAGGTATTGTTGCAGAGGCGGCAGGCGAGAGCGTTGCTGAAACTGTTGCGGCGGCTGAAGTTGCAGAGAATATTGCAGTAACTGATACTGAAGTTACCGAGAGTATCAATGCTGAAGTTGCTGTTGAGAACAATATTGTTACAGAGATTTCCGAGGGTAGTAATAACGCAGAAGTAAGCGATAGTGTAGCTGTTTCCGAAAATATTGCAATCGCAACAGGTTCTGAAAATGTTATTTTTGAAAACACCCCAGATTCTGACGAGGGTGACAGTGACACAGATACTGATACCGACTATTCGGGAAATGAAGACGAGGGTGACAGCGATTTAGATACCGACAGTGACGTTGCTCTTGCAGTTGAAACACCTGTATTCTCGGAAAATAATAGTTTTAACAGCACATCTGTAGTTGAAACTCCTGTATTTACGGAAAATAATAGTTTTAACAATACACCTATAGTTGAAAATCCCGTAAATCAAGAGGAAAAAACACCCGAAGTGCAAAATACTCAAACCGACGAGTTTAACAATAATAATTTAGTATAATAAGGGGATAAAATGGACTTTGTTTTTGACAGTATTAAAATAGGTCTTGCCTCACCTGAACAGATAAAAGAATGGTCATACGGTGTTGTTGAAAAACCCGAAACCATTAACTACAGAACACAAAAACCCGAAAAAGACGGCTTGTTTTGCGAAAAGATTTTCGGTCCTGCAAAGGACTGGGAATGTCATTGTGGTAAATTTAAAAAAATCAGATTTAAAGGTAAAATATGCGACAAATGCGGTGTTGAAGTTACTCGTGCAAAAGTCCGCCGTGAGAGAATGGGGCATATTGAACTTGCCGCTCCTGTTTCTCATATATGGTATTTTAAGGGTACACCCTCACGCATAGGGCAAGTGCTTGAAGTAACACAGAAACGCCTTGAAGAAGTGTTATATTTTACAAAATATATAGTTATCGACCCCGGGAACACAGGGGAATTGGTTAAATGTCAGCTCTTAACAGAGAAAGAATTTTCAGATGCTGTTGATAAATTCGGTTTCGGGTCTTTCAGAGCTGAAATGGGTGCGGAAGCGGTTTTGGAACTCTTACAGGAATACGACCACGACCGCTATGATATGCACAAAGATTCTTTATATTTGCGTGGAAAAATCAGCTATCTTGACAGAGATGTCTGCAAGAAATGTCCCAATGATTTTAAATGCAACACCTGTGAATATTGCAATGAAGTCAGCGAAGATTGGCAGAATAACATTGAATTTTGCTGTAACAATCTTAAACAGGATTTAAAAGGATTATCCAGCGGACAAAAGAAATTAAAACTCCTTAAACGTCTTGAGATATTAGAGGCTTTCAGAACTTCCGGTAATAAACCTGAATGGATGATTTTGAGAAATCTCCCTGTTATCCCTCCCGAATTGCGACCTATGGTTCAGCTTGACGGCGGACGTTATGCGACTTCTGACTTAAACGACCTTTATCGCCGTGTTATTAATCGTAATAACCGTATGAAAAAAATGTTGCAGCTTGACGCTCCCAATATTATCATACGCAATGAGAAACGTATGTTGCAAGAGGCTGTTGACGCTTTAATCGACAACGGCAGACGTGGCAGACCTGTCACAGGACCTAATAACCGTAACTTAAAATCCCTTTCGGATATGCTTAAAGGTAAACAAGGGCGTTTCCGTCAGAACCTTTTGGGTAAACGTGTTGACTATTCAGGACGTTCCGTTATCGTTGTAGGACCCGAATTGAAAATGTATCAATGCGGTTTGCCTAAAGAAATGGCTGTTGAGTTATTTAAACCCTTTATTTTGAAAAGACTTGTTGACACAAAAGTTATTGCAAATATTAAATCAGCAAGGAAATTAGTTGACAAAGGTACAACAGAGGTTTGGGATGCTCTCGAACACGTTATCAAAGACCACCCTGTTCTTTTAAACCGTGCTCCTACACTCCACAGATTGGGTATTCAAGCTTTTGAACCCGTTTTGGTTGAGGGCAGAGCTTTAAAACTCCACCCACTTGTTTGTACAGCTTATAACGCCGACTTTGACGGTGACCAAATGGCTGTTCACTTGCCGTTATCGGCAGAGGCACAGTCCGAGGCTCGTTTCCTTATGTTGGCAGCAAATAACCTCCTTAAACCCTCAGACGGGCGACCTGTTGCCGTTCCGACACAGGATATGATTTTGGGTTCTTATTACCTTACTATGGAAAAAGAGGGCGAAATCGGCGAGGGCAAAGTTTTCCGTGATATTAACGAAGCTATTATGGCATATAACGAGGGTGACGTTACCCTCCACGCTAAAATCAAAGTGAGAATGAGCAAAGTTATCGGCGGAAATATTGTTTCCCAGATTATCAGCTGCACAGTCGGCAGACTTATTTTCAATGAGAATATCCCGCAGAATTTAGGTTATGTTGACAGAAGTAATCCCAACAACTATTTTGACCTTGAAATAGACTTCCTTGTAGGGAAAAAACAACTCTCGAATATTGTTGAAAAATGTATTGCCGTTCACGGCACAACCACAACTTCCGAGATTTTGGATAAAATTAAAGCTTTGGGATTTAAATATTCAACCAGAGCGGCTATTACCGTTGCGGTTTCAGACGCTGTTATTCCTCCCACAAAGAAAGATATTCTTGCAAAAGCAGACGAAGAAATTAATAACATTACAGATTATTTCAATGACGGTCTTATATCTGCCGAAGAGAAATCACAAATGACAATTTCTGTTTGGTCAGAGGCTACCGACCAAATGAAATCAACGGTAAAAGCACAGATTAAGAGAGATAAATATAACCCCATTAATATGATGGCGGACAGCGGTGCGAGAGGTTCGGAAAACCAAATTCTCCAACTTGCTGGTATGCGTGGACTTATCTCAAATACTTCAGGTGCAACTATCGAAATCCCCGTGCGTGCGAATTATCGTGAGGGACTTAATATCCTTGAATACTTTATTTCTTCTCGCGGTGCGAGAAAAGGTCTTGCCGATACAGCTTTGAGAACAGCTGACTCCGGTTATCTTACACGTCGTCTTGTTGACGTTTCACAGGAAGTTATTATCCGTGAACACGATTGCGGAACTGATGAGGGCATTGAAGTTTACGAGATTAAAAACGGTTCGGAAACAATCGAGAAACTCGCCGAACGTCTTGTGGGACGTTATCTTGTTGACACACTCTTTGAAGAAAACGGTGATATTCTCGTTGATAATGAACATCTTATGACACCTGCCGACGCTGAAAGAATTATTAATGCGGGTATTACAAACGTAAGAATACGTTCAGTTCTTCAATGCAGAGCTAAACACGGTATTTGCGGTAAATGTTACGGTGCAAACCTTGCTAACGGCTTGCCCACAAATATCGGTGAGGCAGTTGGCGTTATTGCGGCACAGTCTATCGGCGAACCGGGTACACAGCTTACAATGCGTACGTTCCACACAGGCGGTATCGCTTCTGCGGACGATATCACACAGGGTCTTCCCCGTGTTGAGGAATTATTTGAGGGCAGAAAGCCGAAAAATGCCGCTATTGTTGCAAGACTTTCAGGTACTGTTCGTATAGAAGAAGTTAAAGCTTTACGCAATATTATTATAGCCGCTCCCGATGGCAACGAAGAAAATTATCTTGTTCCCTATAACTTCAAAATCCGTGTTAAAGAGGGGCAAGAGGTTACAAAAGGTCAACGTCTTACAGAGGGTAATATTTGGCCTGCTGACATCTTAAGCGTTTTAGGCCCTAAAGCTGTTCAAGATTATATCATTAAAGAAGTTCAAAAAGTTTATCGTTTGCAAGGTGTTGATATCAACGATAAACATATCGAAGTTATTATTCGTCAAATGATGAACAGAGTGCGTATCGAAGAGAGCGGCAGTAGTTTCATTCTCCCCGGCACTCTCGGTGACAAAAAAGAAATTGACGCAATGAACCGTGACTTCCAAAAGAGGATTGAAAACGGCGAGGAAGTTCAACTTGTTGAATACACTCCCATTATCCAAGGTATCACTAAAGCTTCCTCCAGTTCGGATAGTTTCCTTTCCGCCGCATCTTTCCAAGAAACAACAAAAGCCCTCACCGATGCAGCTATTCGAGGGAAATATGATTACCTCCGCGGACTTAAAGAGAATGTTATTATCGGTAACATTATCCCCGCAGGTACGGGTCTTGATATTTATAACGACATTGAAGTTGTTACAGCATAGTAAGAAAAGCACCCATAAGTCTCCAAAGGAGACTTATGGGTAGCTTTTCTTACAATTAATAATTAGTAATGTATAATTAATAATGGGTTATATAAATTTAATAGGTGTATTTTTCTAAAACAAGTAGAAAACTAAATAAGTTAAACCAAAGCCTGTGAGTTGCAAAGAGTGAAAAGAATTAGGGAACTTCGAGAGGTGAAAATCACAGGGAACAATAGAAAAGAAAAAAATGAATAGTGAAGTAAAAAAAGAGAAAATATCAGACAAAATAGGGATATATGTAAATAACACACATCGTTTCGGCACGGACGCCGTACTACTTTCGGAGTTTGCGGCGGCGAAACATAATGATATTGTTTGTGATTTGTGTACGGGTTGCGGGATAGTGGCTTTGCGGCTGCTGAAGTTTGAACCGAAATCCGTTATGGCGGTGGATATCCAAAAAGAAGCTGTTGAACTTTTGCAAAGAAGTATTGAGGAGTTTCAGCTTGAAAATGTTAAGGCAATTTGCGGTGATTTGAAATCATTAGAATACAATGAAGAATTTACACTTATAACCTGCAATCCGCCTTACAAAAAAGAGGGGACAGGTATAGAAAATCCTAACATTTCAGAGAGAATTGCAAGGCACGAGGTAATGTGCAATATTAACGATATATGTAAAATCAGCAAGAAAATGCTTAAGCATAATGGAAGATTATGTCTTTGCGATCGTCCCGAACGTCTTGCCGATGTGATTTTTGCAATGAGAGATAACAATATTGAACCCAAGAAAATACAATTTGTTTCAAAAAATGAAAACAGTAAACCTTGGCTTTTTTTGATTGAGGGTAAGAAAAATTCCAAACCTTTTATGGAGGTTTTACCGCAAATTTACATAAAAGACGGTGTGAAATTCAGCGAGTGAATTATCTCCCTAACTCCAACATTTTGTCAATACATTTTTTTGATTTTTCTATTTCTTCAGCAGTCATTTTAATCTCAAAAGCTGAATTAAAATCTTGAAGAGAATGGAAAACATCAATCAAAGTTGTCAATTTCATATTAGGACAGGTGATTTTTTTCGAAAGAGCATAGAACTTTTTAGCAGTATCACGGAATTGGAGATGTTCGGTAATGCTTATTTCCGTGCCGATTATAAATTCTTTTTTGTCAGAGGTAAGTGCATAATCCATAATTTCGGTTGTTGAACCGACAAAATCTGATTTTTCAACCAACTTAGGGTCACATTCGGGGTGAATAAGCACTAAAGCGTCGGGGTGTTCGGCTTTGGCGGCGTTAAACTCCTCAAGAGTAACGCTTGCGTGAACAGGACAGCCCCCTTGAATAAGTTTAATGTCCTTTTCGGGACATTGTTTTTTTACATAATCACCCAAATTGCAGTCGGGTAGGAAGTAAATTTCCTTTTCGGGCATAGCGTTGATAATTTTAACAGCGGCGGAAGAGGTAACGCAGACATCGGCTAACTCTTTGATTTTAGCCGTGGTGTTGATATAAACAACGATTTTTCTGTTGGGTTCGGTTTTCTTTAAATGCTCAACTAATTCATAGTCCAAAGCCTCTGCCATTGGGCAAGTTGCATTTTTATTCGGCATAAATACCCTTTTTTCGGGGGATAAAATCTTAGCTGTTTCTGCCATAAATTTAACGCCGCAAAGGAGAATATTCTTTTGCGGCACTTGCTGTGCGAGTTTTGAAAGAGCAAAACTATCGCCGCAATAATCGGCAATTTCGCAAATTTGCTCGGATTGATATGAATGGGCGAGGACAGCGGTACTTGTTTCTTTTTTCAGTATTTTAATCTGTTCTTGTATGTTTTTTATCATAATTTTTCCTTTTCGTTGTTTTTTCTAAAAAAAGAGTGAGGGAGAGCGTCAATTGGTAAACGCCCCCCTCATAGAAACTTATATCGCAAACACAAAACAGCTGGTTTTGTGTAATATGTCATAAAATGAAATTATTGGTTTTCGGCGGCATTGTGGACATTTAAACCATCGGTGTTGGCAATAGTATCTTGAATCATTTGCAAAGCGGTATCAAGCATTGCGGTATTTGCATCTTGGAAAAATTCAAGCACATTTCCGGCGGTCATTGTTTCGGGAGAGATATTCATAGTGCTTGTAATATCAGGAGAAAGAAACGTTAAATCAGTAGGATTTGAACTGCTTGAACCTCCGGCAACACCCATTAAAACGCTTGCGGTATCATATTCGCCTGTAGTGTCAAGTCCGTTAGCAAGGGCATTTTGATATTCGGGAGAGAGGGTAAGAGTGTCATAACGACCTCTGCCTGCACCCATATCAACAGCTTGTTGAGAAAAAGAAGAGGGCATATTATTAATTCCCGTAACAGCACTTGCAACTTCACTCATAGCTTCAAAGCTTGCGTTGATTGTTGAAATATTGTTATAAACAGTCATAATAATGTCCTCCTTTTTTGTAATATACTCTTTTGACGAATTTATTATCTATATTATACAATTAAAATATTGCTTTGTCAACAAAAATATTTTCGTCAAAATATCTAAAAATAAGACTTAATTTTCTACATTCATTTTATCTAACATTTCTCTACGTTCACGACCCTTAGCGAGAATGGATTTTAACATATTGCTGTCATTTCCTGTCAAAGCGTATCTAAACTGTTCAAGGTTCTTTTCAAATATATCGAGTTCGAGTAAAATATATTCCCGATTTTGCAAAAATAATTCTGTCCACATATTTTCGTTGAGGTTGGCAACTCTTGTCATATCTGCAAAAGAACCGCCCGTAAAGCCACTTGCATATTGTGCTGTGGGGGATTTTATATACGCACTTGATACTATATGTGCCAATTGGGAAGTTAAGGCGATAACCTCGTCGTGTTGTTCGGGGCTTGTAACCTGAACATTGGAAAAACCAATATTTTTTGCAAATTCTGTTATTGTTTCAACTGCTGTTTCTCGACTGTTGGGGGTTTTAACAACAAGGAAATTTCTGTTTTCAAAGAGATTATCTTGAGAATTTTCATATCCCCAACACTCTCTTCCTGCCATTGGGTGACAGCTTACATAAGATATGTCACTTCTATGGTCAGAGCTTAAAATATACTCTATATAGTATATTATTCCTTTTTTTACACCGCATATATCTGTCAGAACAGCATCACTTTTAAATTCAGCAGTATGGTCACGAATAAAATCAACGGTAGCTTGCGGGCAAAGGCAAATAATTACCAAATCACATTCTTTTAGATTATTTTTATCAAAATCGTCAATTATATTATTCTTAACTGCCTCTTCCAAAATTCTTTGATTAACATCAAAAGCAGTAATTTTTATTTCTTTGTTAAAATTTTTAATAGCTTTTGCAAAAGACCCACCCATTAAACCAAGTCCGACTATACCTATCCTCATTTTTTCCTTTTTTCCTTTTCTTC
>JAISIJ010000386.1 GCA_031262245.1 Oscillospiraceae bacterium
TCTTGGGTTAACGGAGCAGACACTTTTGCTCAGAAAAACGGTTTATATGTTATCACCTTAAATGACGAAAATATGCTTTTAAAAACATTGCCTGATAATTGGGAACCCACTTATTATTAAACCACGGCAAATTATATTGAAAATTAAAATTTTTATATGAGGAATGTAAGAAATGAATTATATTTATCCTGAGTATGAGATTGTAAGAAATTACGACAAGTGCATTGGCTGTCGTGTTTGCGAAAGACAATGTGCCAACGAGGCTCATTACTTTGACGAGGACTGTAACAAAATGCTTTGTGACGATATGAAATGCGTTAATTGTCACAGATGTGTTACACTTTGTCCTACAAGAGCATTGAAAATCGTTAAAAGCGACCATACATTCAAAGAAAATGCAAACTGGCGTGGAGATTTAATCAATGACCTTTATCGTCAGTCACACAATACCGGCGGTGTATTATTATCTTCAATGGGTAATCCTACTCCCCTCCCTGTTTACTGGGACAGAATTTTACTCAATGCGTCACAGGTTACAAACCCCTCTATAGACCCTTTGAGAGAACCTATGGAAACACGCACTTATCTTGGTAAAAAACCTGATAAAATCGAAAAAGACGAAAACGGAAACATTATTCCGAAACACAAATATCCTCAACTTGAACTTGAAACACCTATTATGTTCTCCGCAATGTCTTTCGGTTCTATCAGCCTTAACGCTCATAAGTCCTTGGCAAGAGCCGCTGAAGAATGTGGGATATTCTATAACACAGGCGAGGGCGGTTTACACAAAGATTTATATAAATACGGCAAAAATACTATAGTACAGGTTGCAAGCGGACGTTTCGGCGTTCACTCGTCTTACCTTGACGCAGGTGCGGCTATTGAAATTAAGATAGGACAAGGTGCAAAACCGGGTATCGGCGGACATTTACCCGGAACAAAAAACGTTGGTGAAGTTTCCGCAACTCGTATGACCCCTGAGGGTTCGGATGCTATCTCTCCCGCACCTCACCACGACATCTACTCTATCGAGGATTTACGCCAACTTATATTCTCCCTTAAAGAGGCGACAAACTATACAAAACCTGTTATTGTTAAGATTGCAGCTGTGCATAATGCTCCCGCTATTGCAAGCGGTATAGCACGCAGCGGTGCAGACGTTCTTGTTCTTGACGGTTTCAGAGGCGGTACGGGAGCTGCACCTACTCGTATTCGTGATAACGTAGGTATTCCCATTGAGCTTGCTTTGGCGGCAGTTGACCAACGTTTAAGAGAAGAGGGCATACGCTCCGATATATCTGTTGTTGTGGGAGGTTCTATACGTTCCTCCGCTGATTTCTTTAAAGCTATTGCTTTAGGTGCAGATGCTGTTTATATCGGCACAGCCGCTTGTCTTGCTTTAGGCTGTCACCTCTGTCGTTCCTGTCACGCAGGTAAATGTAACTGGGGTATTGCTACACAACGCCCCGAACTTGTTAAACGTCTTAACCCCGATATGGGATATAAACACCTTGTTAATCTCGTTCACGCTTGGACACACGAACTCAAAGAAATTATGGGCGGTATGGGTATTAACTCCGTTGAGAGTTTAAGAGGTAACAGACTTATGCTCCGCGGTGTCGGCTTAAATGAAAAAGAATTAGAGATTTTAGGTATTAAACACGCAGGAGAGTAAAAGTAATTAGTAATTATGAATGAGTAATTAATAATTACTCGTAATAATAAATATTGATTATATATTCTTTATATAATATATTATCCGATTGGAGGTTTAATTTTGACTTATAAAGAATACTTAAACAGAACGCCGGAAGAACAAAAACGAGCAGATGATTTATATGCAAAAAGAAGTAAAAATCAGATGTTAGAAAATGCTCCTGTTCGTCCGGAGGGTCAGACTTATTGGGATTTTATGAATGGAGCTTTTGAAAAATTTAAAGAATCCGAACTTTCCGGTATTTTCAAAGAAGTTATAGGAGAAACAGAGTAAATGGGGTTTAGACAAAATGATTATACTCCGTATTCCCCTTTAACACCGGACGAGAGAAACGGAGAAAAGCGACAGCTTTTACAATTTCTGTTTAAGAAAGTTGCTCCTGAAATAAATTTTAGTGAAGATAATATTTTGATTAATGATATGGCTTTAAATGAAGTTATTGAAATGGTTAATAAAAGACACCTTTATTTTAAAGTTTTTCATAAAGGAATGAAATTGGGAGAGCCAAACGAAACAGCATTATATTGTTATTGGATATTAAAGCTAAATCCTTTTTTTGATAAAACCGAAAAAAATCGAAATATTAATGTCTGGTTTTCTTTAGGTATGATGTTTACAATGGCAAAAGAACTTGCGGAAGAGGAAATTTGTATTTCTAAGAATATGTTTAAAACAATATTACATTCTTTTGAATATCACGAATTAACAAAAGAAGCTATAATGGATATTGTTTGGACTTTAATTAAAAATCCCAAAACACAATAAGGACTAAGAAATAATGAAAAAAATTTTTGTAAATGAAGAATGGTGTTTGGGTTGTCATTTGTGCGAATATAATTGTGCATTTGCCAACAGCACCGACAAAGAACCTAAATATCTTGAAAATGATATTGCAAAGGTACTTAAAGATAAAAAAATCAATCCTAATATTAAGATTGACGATGACGGTAAGATTTGTTTTGCGGTATCCTGCAGACATTGCTTTGACCCTCAATGCGTTAAGGCTTGTATCAACGGAGTTTGGACAAAAAATGCAGACGGTACTGTTACAATGGACAAAGAACGTTGTGTCGGCTGTCAGACTTGTATAGTTGCTTGCCCCTATGGTTGTATTGTACTTAATGACGACCATACCGCTGTTAAAAAATGCGAATTATGTATGAATAACGTTATCGGCGAACCTATGTGCGTTAAAGGTTGCCCCAACAATGCAATTATTTTTGAGGAGGAAGCATAATGAAATTAGTAATTATAGGCAACTCCGCTGCTGCTGTCGGTTGCATTGAGGGCTTGCGTAAATTTAATCAGGATATTGAAATAACTGTTATATCTGATGAACCCTATCACACTTATTCACGTCCCCTTATCTCATATCTTCTTTACGGCAAAACAACGGAAGATAAAATGAAATATCGTCCTGACAGTTTTTATACTGATAATAAAGTTGAATTTGTTCAAGGTGAAGTTACCGATATAAAAAACGGCGTTGTTACGCTTAAAGACGGTAAAACTTTCCCTTATGATAAATTGTTTGTGGGAACAGGTTCAAAACCTTTTGTGCCGCCTATGGAGGGTTTGGAAAAAACTAAAAACTTTACCTTTATGACACTTGATTCTGCAAAAGAATTAGAAAAAGCGGTTAATAAAGACAGCGAAGTTTTGGTTATCGGTGCAGGGCTTATCGGTTTGAAATGTGTTGAGGGACTTTATGACAGAGTTAAACATATTACTGTTATAGACCTTGCAGACAGAATTTTACCCTCAATCTTAGACACAAAAGGCTCTGAGATTATGCAAAAATATTTAGAAGATAAGGGTATTACCATTAAAACAGGGGTGTCCGCTAAATCTTTCGAGAGTAATTCTGCTGTTCTTTCAGACGATTCAACACTTAAGTTTGACGTTGTTGTTGTTGCCGTGGGTGTACGTCCCAATACCGAACTTGTGAAAGATGCGGGCGGTAACGTAAACAAGGGTATAGTAGTTGACGAATTTTGTCAAACTTCTCTGCCTAATGTATATGCCGGAGGCGACTGCACAGAGAGTTTTGATATATCTTCGGATTCTCAAAAAATCCTTGCACTTCTGCCCAATGCTTATATGCAAGGCGAAACTGCAGGTATGCACATTGCGGGTATACAAAAACTATATAACAAAGCTATCCCTATGAACGCTATCGGATTTTTCGGTTATCATATCGGAACTGCGGGCAGTTATGATGGATTTTCGGCAGTAAGCGTTGACGGTGAAAATTACCGTAATTTCTTCATAAAAGACAATGTACTCAAAGGATATATCCTTATCGGCGACCTTACCCGTGCAGGGATATATACAAATATGATAAGAGAGAAAACCCCTATTAATACCGTTGATTGGCTTTATTTAAAAGACGAGCCGTCACTTACGGCATTTTCTAAAGAATACAGAAAAGAGATACTTGCTAAGTAAAGCAATAAGGAGTATTAATTAATATGACAGCAATAAATGCTAAAAAAGACAAGAAAATAATCTATTACAAAGAACTTAATGAAACTATAAGAAATTGTGAAGATAAAGAGATAACCCTTGAAGATGTTTGCGGGCAACGCTATATCGGTGACGGTATTAACGGTAAAAAAATCGTTATTAACGGTACTCCCGGCAACGGACTTTGTGCATATATGAACGGTGCGGAAGTTATTGTTAACGGCAACGCACAAGACGCAACAGGGGACACAATGAACGAGGGAACTCTTACCGTTTACGGTTCAAGCGGTGACGCAACAGGTTACGGTATGCGTGGCGGTAAAGTTTTTATTCGTGATAATGCCGGATATCGTGCAGGTATTCATATGAAAGAATATAAGGAAAAATTTCCTGTTTTGATAATCGGCGGTGAAACAGGTTCTTTCTTGGGCGAATATCAAGCAGGCGGCGTTATTATCGTTTTGGGACTTGCAAATAATAACCGCACTATCCCCGTTGGTGAACCTCCTGTGGGCAATTTCTGCGGAACAGGTATGCACGGCGGACGTATCTATCTGCGTTGCGACAAAGAACCCAAAAATCTGCCTAAACAAGTTGCTATTCGCACGGCTGACGAAGCAGATAAAGACCAAATCAAAGACTATATCGCCGAATATTCTCAAAAATTCGATTTAAACGCAGACGAAATTTTATCTTCAAATTTCTATGTGTTAAGTGCAAATTCCAAAAATCCTTACAAACAATTATATACCCATAATTAAGGTTTAATATGAGTAGAGTATTACTGGCAAGCGGTTCTGAAAAGGCGGGGGAAGTTATTTCCGCTTTGCTTAAACAAATGGGCATTGACACCGTTGTCAGAACCAATAATTGTGAAGATATTCGTAAATTAATTAAAAATTTTGATTTTGAGTTAATAATACTCAATGCACCGCTTAAAGACGACTTCGGCAAAGACCTTGCAATTTTTCTCTCTGAAGAGATAAATGCAGTTGTATTTATCTGTAAGGCACAACTCTATGATGAAGTATCAGCAGACTTGTTGCCTTACGGTATTTGCACCGTTGCAAATCCTCTTAACAAAACAGTTTTTGAACAGAGTGTTAAACTTATCTTAGCAACTCAACGTAACGTTATCAACCTAAGACGTGAAAATATTGACCTTAAAAACAAATTAGAAGAAGTCAAAATTATCAATCGTGCTAAGATAGTTTTAGTGCAATCCCTCAAATTTACCGAAAATCAAGCACACAAGCACATTGAAAAAACTGCTATGGACAGACGACAAACAAAAGTCCAAGTCGCAAGGGATATTCTCAAGACTTACGAGATGTAGTGTGGGTGTCTGTTTTTAGGACGAAATTGTATTTATTGTATAAAAAAACAACTCTCTGAATTCCGTTTCAGAGAGTTTTATCTTGCGAAAAGTATACAATAGTTTACAAATTAAATTCTGCTGTTAAAGTTACGGGAATATCAACAACCCAAACTTTCTTAACAACTCTGTATAAACCGCTTTGATAGTCATATTGGTCGGGATAAAATTTGATTTTCATAGTAGTTTCTTCATTTGACGGCATCATACCTGCCATATCAATTACCGCAAAATCAAGAGGAACTATAGTCCATTCGCCGTTTTCAAATTTTTCAATGCTGTAATACCAGTCATAATTCATAACACCGCCGCTGTTATTTTTAATTATAACTTCACACTCTGTGGGGAATTCTTGAGAACCTGCAGGGAAAACAGCATCCATTTTAACAAGTGTAAGGTCAGGGGTTACAGTTTCGGTTATTTCCTCGTCGTCAACAGGTAAATCAGAGGGGATTAAGTCAGCGTCAACATCACCGCCGGATATATCAACACTATCGCTCGGAGAGTAAGACGGTGAGGTAACAGTAGTAGGAACTTCTGTTTCAATAAACTCTTCGTCTTCTATAATATCGTCTACTATCACATCGTCAACTATCAAATCGTCATCGGCATCAACAGAAGAATCACCAACGGATTCAAAAACTTCGGCAAGTGTATATACAAAGCAAGGTACAGAATATTTGCAATATTGAGAAATAGTTTCGGTGTCAAATTCCAAACAGATAAAAGCGGCTGTTTTTTCAAATTCCCTTGTTCTTGAGGGAGTAACATCAACATAGACATTAAACATTGTTAGCGGAGCTGTGTCAAAAATTACATTGGGATTGTATTCAGGCTCGTCAACAGTAACCATATTAGGTGTATAAACAGTGCCTTTATTATTACTCTCAACGTAAATCAAAGCAAGCTCTTTTGTTCCGTCAAAATATTCTTCTGTATAGGTTTCTAAAATGCTTTGATAAGCACTTTCACCAATGCAAATTATAGATGTAGAATCGGGTGGATTGATAATATTATCCTCTGAAGTGTAAAGAGTATCTTTTAAATCTTCATAATTTGTGAAATAAAGACAGTTGCAAGAAGAAAAATATTCGTTTGCACCCTCCCAATATCCAACGGGAACAGTTTTAGATTTAAAATCAATAACAGGCAGAGCTGGTGCAACTTCCATATCATTCATTTCTTCCGAAAATACACCCTCATCTGAAAATTCTCCGTCAGTTACAGTTGTTGAGATTGTACCACCGGACACTATCGTTCCATAATGTGAATGTTTTTCTTTATCACCGAAAACTCCGACTTTCACCAAAGTTAATAATATCAAAGCTGATAATATTAAACATCCGATTATTGCCGCAACTGTTTTAAATACGTTGCTTTTAATTATATTGTTCATAATATTGCCTCCTATTAGTTTGTAAAAATATTTCTGTAAAAGCGTCTCTATATATAATACAAACAAAGACCGCAATGTGTCGTATTTTTATTTTTTAAACATTTTTACCCCCTAAATTATTTAGGGGGCAATGTGCCGAATTCTTAAAATCCTTTTGGGGGCGAAATTCCGTTTTCTGAAATTCGGCACATATCTATTCGGATTTCAGAAAAAACAGCCCTGTTAAATCTGTTCCGGATAGTAAGCTTTTTTACCGAAAATGCTGATTATAGGTGTTATGATAATGGATAATACCATTGTAACAGCACCCGCATTAACGGGGGACGCAAGATTGAATTTGAGTGAAGAGAGTGCGGTAACTAAACTCTCCACGGGATATAATGAAACAAGGAGCATATGGAGTAAAGTTATTACAATTGCTATAGTGAAACTTGCATAAACAGCAGTTTTTGAAATTTTCTTCAAAAATAATCCCCACATAAACGGACCTAAGAAAGCCCCCGACAATGCACCCCAAGAATAAGACATAAGCGTTGAAATAGAGGCATTTTTGTTAAAAGCTATTATGACAGAGATAAATAAGAATACCAAAATCAAACCACGCATTATGAGAATTTCTTTCTTTTCGCCTAAATTTCTTTTTACTGCCGGTTTAATTAAATCAATTGTCATTGTAGAGGAGCTTGTTAAAACAAGCGAGGAAAGTGTAGACATTGACGCTGATAATACCAAAATTACAACCAAACCTATGAGAATATTAGGTAAAGCGGTTTTAAGCATTTCGGGAACAATTGCATCAAACTGGGGTTTGCCGTTAAGTAATGGTACGGCAGTTTTCCCTGCCTCATTGGTTAAAGTTGCATATAATCTTGAGAAACCTCCCATAAAATATGAACCGCCTGCAACGACTATAGCAAAAACAGTTGAGATTATCGTCCCTTGACGTACAGCTCTATCATCCTTGATAGCATAGAATTTTGTAACCATTTGAGGTAATCCCCAAGTACCGAGGGAAGTTAAAATCGCAACACCGATTAAGTTAATGGGGTCAGGTCCGAAGAGCGTACCCAAAGTGCCTGTTTTACCGTTACTGTCGGGAATAAGATTTAAACTGTCAATTGCTGTTGAAAATCCGCCTTTTTCGTTGATAATGAATAAAACAACCAACACGATACCCGCAAGCATTACAATTCCCTGAACGAAATCGTTTATAGCAGTTGCGGCATAACCACCTAAAACAACATAAGCCGCCGTTAAAACTGCCATTCCGATAATTACCTGTTTGTATAAATCCATATCGAAAGCCATATTGAAAAGTCTTGAAAGTCCGTTATAAACACTTGCAGTATATGGTATTAAAAATATAAATATAATAATTGCCGAGAAGATTTTCAAACCTTTTGAATTATATCGTTTTTCAAAAAACTCCGGCATTGTTTTGGCGTCTAATTTTTTTGTCATATTTCGAGTTCGTTTGCCTAAGATTATCCAAGCTAAAGTTGAACCCAAAAACGCATTGCCTATACCAATCCAGAAAGATGAAACACCGTAACTCCAACCGAATTGCCCTGCATATCCGATAAAAACAACTGCACTGAAATAAGATGTGCCGTATGCAAAAGCTGTTAACCACGAACCGACATTACGTCCGCCCAAAACAAAGTCCTTAACCGTTTTCGTATGCCTGTGTGCATATATGCCGATACCTAACATTACCACTACATATATAACGAATATAATAATTTTTGCAACCATTCTTTTCTCCTTTAACGCTTTTGTGTATTAAAGTGGTTTGTGCAACAAAGCTATTATATCACTAATAAAAACGTTGTCAAGTAGAAAAATCACTCTTTTCAAGAGTGATTTTTAGTTATTTTGACAAAATTCTTTTAAAAATTCTAATTTTATGGAATTATTTGAAAACTTCCGTACTGTTCTTGATATAAATCCAAAATTTTTCTAATCATATATTTTGAATATTCGCCCCCCTCGATTATGCCGCCGAAAGCAATTTGAGGATTTTCAACAGGAGCAAAACCGATAAACGCCGAAGATGTTTCGTTGACGTGGTTGGATTGAGGTGTTCCTGTTTTAATTGCAACAGTATAGCCTAAGTTGTTAAGAGAATATTCGCCGTCGGGGGTGTTTTTTGCCGCACCAATCATACCGTTTATGATATAGTCATATATTTCCGGATTTTCAATAGGCATAGTTTCGGCAACTTCTCTGCCTTTTTGCAAAACAACTTTCTGCATATTATAATCATAGATACTGTCAACAAGGTGAGGTTTAAGGCGAGTACCTCTGTTGGCAATAGTTGAGGCGATTGTTGCCATTTGCAAAGGAGTAACAGCAATTTCCGACTGACCTATACCGGCTTGTAACAATAAACCCGAATTCCATTCCCAACCTTTTTCTTCAAAAGTTTGAGGATTTGCAAGCCACCCCGCACTGTCACCGCTTTCAAGACCCAAACTCTGTCCCAATCCGTAAAATGTTTCATATTTACATAAGGTATCAACACCCAAGCGTTTAGCCAATTCATAAAAATATATATTACAAGATTTTGTTAATGCAAGTTCAACGGCAATATTAGCGTGATAGCCTGTGCATTTCATAATTGTACCTAAATAATTATAGGTATGACCGCAATAAAAAGTACTTGTTCTCGTAACAAGTCCCTCATTCAAACCGGCAGTTGCTGTAATTGTTTTAAAAGTTGAACCGGGACGATAAAGACCGTCTGTTGCACGATTGATAAGAGGAGTATTCAACCCCATATCTGTAACTTTAGTCATAAAGCCGTCATAATCTTCGGTATATTCAAGCATATCATAAGTCGGTAATGTGCCCAAAGCCAAAACAGCACCGCTGTTAACGTCAAGTACTGCCAATCCCGCACTCATAACAGTATCATATTTTTTGTCTTTTTCTTTGAGATATACTAAAAAATCAGACATAATATCCTGAACACCCAATTGAAATTGAGGTTTAACTGTAAGTTTAATGGTGTTTCCCGCAACAGGAGGAGTTATAATTTCAGTTTGAGTGACTTCTCCGTTAACAACCGTAATTTCCGCCTCGCCCTTAACACCTTTTAAGAAACTTTCAAGTCCCTCTTCCAAACCGCCTTTACCAACAACATCATTGAGAGCATACCCTTGTGCTTTAAGTGTTGCATAATCCTCTGCATAAATCTTAGACACAACACCTAACTCGTGAGGGAGAATATTTGTTTGGGAATATTTGCGAATAGGCGTTTCCTGTATATCAACACCCAAAAGCAACATTCGCTGTTCTTTTATTTTTAAAACCAACTCAGAGGGGATATTTGCCGCTAAAAGAAAATTTGTTTTCATTGAAAAATCATTCAACAGCATTGTATAGCGAACTCCTGCAATCAGCCTTTGCTCGTCGGGGGTATAGTCAGCGGAAATATCATACATATCAATGAGTTTATCCATACAGTTAGGAGCGGTTGCATAAGAATTGATATTTATTTTTTTTCGCAAAGTATAAATTGAAGTCATATCTCCGTGCCAATTAAAGGGAGACGTAAGTGAAATAGGCAGAGAATCATTAAGGGTAACACCCTCTAACATTCTTACAATGCCGATTATAACTTCGTTACCCTCTGCATTATCTTTCGGAAAATAGGCTTTTGACACAATAACATCAAACCCTGTTGTATTTTCAACAATAGGGTTTCCTAAAGCATCCATTATCTGCCCTCTTGTTGCATTGAGGGTTTGAGTGGTTTTATAGATAACATCTTCTTGAAGCAGATATTTTGAACCGTTAACAACTTGTATGTCCATAAGTTTAACGGAACAATAAGCCATAAACGCAAGTGACAAAGCTATCAGTAAAGATATTCTCAGCCACTCAAATAATATTTTTAATTTCATTTTTTAAAACTCTATTCCCATTCAATAGTTGAGGGAGGTTTTGTTGTAATATCATACACAATACGGTTAATTTGTTTAACTTCATTAACAAGACGAGAGGATATTTTTTCAAGAACAGGATATGGAATTTTTGTAATTGTTGCAGTCATAAAATCTGTTGTATTAACAGCTCTTAACGCAAGAGTATAGTCATAAGTTCTGCCGTCACCCATTACTCCAACCGAACGCATATTTGTAAGCACAGCAAAATATTGTGACGGTGAAATACCCTCTTTTGCAATTTCTTCTCGGAATATAAAATCGGCATCTTGAAGAATTGATATTTTTTCCTGTGTAATATCCCCTATTATGCGTATTGCAAGCCCGGGGCCCGGGAAAGGTTGACGTGATACCAAAACTTCTGATAATCCCAACTCACGACCCAACGCCCTTACTTCGTCTTTAAACAACAGACGTAAAGGTTCGATAATCTCTTTGAAATCAACACAATCTGGTAATCCGCCCACGTTGTGGTGGGATTTTATAACAGCGGCATCACCTGTTCCGCTTTCGATTATATCGGGGTAAATAGTGCCTTGTGCCAGATAATCAACAGTACCGATTTTCTTAGATTCTTCTTCAAAAACACGGATAAACTCTTCGCCGATTATTTTTCTCTTCTCTTCGGGGTCGGAAATTGCCGCTAATTTGCCTAAAAAACGCTCACCTGCATTAACTCTGATAAAATTAACAGGGAAGTTTTTAAAAGCCTCTTCAATTTCGTCACCCTCATTTTTACGCATAAGTCCGTGGTCAACAAAAACACAGGTGAGATTTTTTCCTATTGCTTTTGAAAGTAAAGCCGCCGCAACGGAACTGTCAACACCGCCTGATAATGCCAGCAAAACTCTGCCGTCACCGATTTTTTCTCGGAGAGAATTAATTGTTGTTTGGGCATAATTCTCCATTGTCCAGTCATATTTTGCATTACAAATATCCAAAAATCTCTTAATAATATGTGAACCGTTAACAGTATGATTAACTTCGGGGTGAAATTGAGTTGCATAGAGTTTTCGCTCTGAATTTTCCATTGCCGCAACAGGGCAATTCTCGGTAATTGCAGTAATTTTAAAGCCTTGAGGGATTTTTGAAATATAATCGGTATGTGACATCCAAGCGATATTTTTATTCTGTTCAAATAAATCTGATTGAGAATAATTTACGGTTGTGTTGCCGTATTCGCTTATTTCACAAGTTGCAACTTCACCGCCTAAGAGATTTGCCATAAGCTGACAACCATAGCATATCCCCAAAACAGGTATACCAAGTTCAAAAATCTCTTTTGAGAGTGTGGGTGCATTTCCCGCATAAACGCTGTTGGGTCCGCCCGTGAAAATAATACCCTCGGGAGCAATTTCGAGGATTTCTTTTATAGGTAAGCGATAATTTTTTACTTCACAGTATACTCCCTGTTCTCTGACCCTGCGAGCGATAAGTTGATTATACTGACCGCCGAAATCTAATACTAAAATCATTTTTTCTCTTTTTTACCCTTATTTGTATTTGCAAATGCGGGCTTTGCTTAACCCGCATTTTTAATTATAAATTATAATAATCATTCATTACTAATTACTCATTACTAATTATTAATTATTAATTACCAATTGTACCGTGTCTCTTGCAATAAGCAATTCTTCATTTGTCGGAAAAACCCAACAGGAAATTTTGGAGTTTTCAGTCGATATTTTTACGAGTTGACCTCTTGTTTTATTTGCTTCTTTATTTACTTCAATACCGAAACAATCCATATCAGTCAATACATTTTCACGGATATCAGTAGCATTTTCACCGATACCGCCTGTAAAAAGAATTGCATCACAACCGTTCATTGCCGCAATATATGAGCCGATATATTTTTTTATACCGTAAATAAGCATATCTCTTGCAAGAATTGCTCTTTTGTTACCTTCTTGTGCGGCAGTCGAAAGTTCGCGGTTATCGGAAGAAACACCGGATATACCTAAAAATCCTGATTTTTTATTGAGATAATCAGAGGTTTCTTTAGGTGAAAAACCGTGTTTGTCCGCAAGATAGGTTACAGCAGAGGCATCAATACAACCGCAACGTGTTCCCATAACAACACCATCAAGGGGCGTAAAGCCCATAGAAGTATCAACAGATTTACCGCCGTTAATAGCAGTAATGGACGAGCCGTTGCCTAAGTGACAGGAAATGATTTTTAAGTCTTTAAGGTCTTTGCCCATTTCTTTTGCCAAAGCCATTGAAACAAAACGATGAGAAGTACCGTGGAAACCGTATTTGCGAATAGAATATTTTTCATAATCTTCATAGGGTAAACCGAACATAAACGCTTTTTGAGGAATAGACTGGTGAAATGCAGTATCAAAAACAACCGCTTGAGGAACATTATCGGGCATTACTTTCTTGCAAGCCCATAAAGCCAAAGCGTGAGGGTGATTATGAACAGGAGCTAATTCCTGCAAATCGTCAATCTTTTGAATAACCTCGTCTGTAACAAGGGTTGTTTTGTCAAAAATCTCAGCACCTTGTACTATTCTGTGTCCGACAGCGGAAATTTCACTCATATCGGATATAACACTTGCATCACTCTTTGTAAGCACTTCGACTAATTTCTCAAAAGCCTCTGTATGTGTAGGGAAATTATAATCGCCCTCATAAGTACGACCGTCACCTGTTTTATGGGAAATATGACCGTCAATCCCGATTCTGTCGCAATTTCCTTTTGCAATAACGCTTTCGTTATCCATTTCTATAAGCTGATATTTCAGGCTTGAGCTGCCTGCATTTACCACTAACACTTTCATTTATTTATATACCTTACTTCCTAAAAATATTTTATTGTATATCATACAGTATTTGACTTGACAAGTCAATATTTTTGTTGTAGAATATTAAAAAATATTTTTATTCGGCTATAATAACAGCATAAATATTGTAAAAAGGCTTTTTAAGGGGATTAAAATATGTTAAAACAAGAAAATTTTGTAGGAAATATAGGTTATACTACACAATATATAAATAATCTCGCAACAGAAACTATTCAAAGCTGTTTCGGTGTTGCGGGTGTTTCAAAATGCAGTATAGGCAAGCGTTTAAAAGATATAATAATCGGCGGAAAATCTACAAAAAAAGGTATCTATATTGCAGTTAAGAATAATAAAATCCTTGTTGACGTTCATATTATAGTAGTATATGGTACAAACATTAAAGCTATCACTAACTCAATTGTCCACAAACTCTCCTATACACTTGAACAAGCAACAGGTAAAAGCGTTGACAAAGTAAATGTATATATAGACAACATAAAATAATTAATAATTAATAATTAGTAATTAGTAATGAGTAATTATGATAATTAACAATTAACACAGTAATGAATATTTAAAAGAGGAAAAAATGCTTACAGGTAATGTATTAAGAAAAGCAATTATATCAGGTGCCGCAAATATTATCAATCATAAATCGGAAGTTGACGAACTGAATGTATATCCTGTCCCCGACGGGGACACAGGAACAAATATGTCTTTAACAATGACCGCCGCATTGAAACAACTGCAAAACCTTGACGAAAACACCCCTGTTTCAAAAGTTGCGGATATTACTGCGTCAGCGTTATTAAGAGGTGCAAGAGGTAACTCGGGGGTAATAACTTCCCTTTTGTTCAGAGGATTTGCAAAAGGCTTATCGGGGCTTTCAACCGCAACTACAGAAGATTTGACAAGAGCATTGGATTACGGTGTTAAAGCGGCTTATAAAGCCGTTATGCAACCTACAGAGGGGACAATCCTCACCGTTGCACGTCTTGCAAGCATCAAAGCAAAACATATCTATAAACACAATACAGATATACCCTCTTTCTGGCAAGAAGTTTTGGCTGAGGCTGAAACAGCTTTGGAAAACACACCTAATCTTTTACCACAACTGAAAAAAGCAGGTGTAGTTGATGCAGGCGGCAAAGGTCTTTGTTTAATATGGTTGGGTATGCTTGAAATCTTCAAGGGAAATAAAGGTTTTTCACCTCTTGATAATACACATACAAAAGATGTTAAAACAGCTGTTGCCGACTTTCAACAGGAAATTACTTTCACCTATTGCACTGAATTTTTGGTTAATAAAAATCCAAAAGCAAATGCAAACACTTTAAGAGCATATTTAGAAAGTATAGGTGATTGTGTTGTCACCGTTGATGATGACGATATTATAAAAGTACACGTTCATACCAATCACCCGGGTAATGCTATTGAAAAAGCTTTAACCCACGGCACTCTCACGTCTATGAAAATCGAAAATATGCGTGAACAGCATACAACTAAAATCAAAGAAGCGGCAACAATCCGTCAAAATAATATCAAACCGGCAGAAGTTAAAAAGCAGTTCGGTTTTGTTGCTGTGTGTGCCGGAAGAGGCATTGCCAATCTCTTCAAAGACAGCGGTATTGATATTATTGTCAGCGGCGGTCAGACTATGAACCCCTCAACTGACGATATTCTCAATGCGGTACATCAAGTTCCCGCTGAAACAGTATTCATTCTGCCTAATAATAAAAATATTATTATGGCGGCTGAACAGGTTGTTCCGCTTACCGACAGAAAAGTCTGTGTTATTCCCACTCGCAATATCCCTCAAGGTTTAGCGGCGATAATGAATTTTGACGAAACACTTTCCCTTAACGAAAACAGCCTTAATATGACAAAAGCCACAGAAAGCATTTCAAGCGGCTCTTTGACTTATGCCGCTCGTGACAGCGAATTAGACGGAAAAACCATTAAAAAAGGTGAAATTCTTGCACTTGATAATGGCAGACTGTCTTTTACGGGGAAAGACTTAACAAAATCCGCTTATAAACTCACTCGCCGTCTTATCAGAGGTGACAGCAGTTTTGTTACGCTGATTTACGGTTCTGATGTTACAGACGAAAACGCAGAATATCTCAAACAGGCTCTTGAGAAGAAATATAACGGCAGAATAGAATTCTTATTAATTAACGGCAGTCAACCTGTATACTATTATTTTGTAAGTGTTGAATGAGGTTCAATATGGCAACAACAAAGGATTTTACAGAGTTTGTTTGTGAACAAATTCGGGAAACAGGTGCTGTTCGTTACAGGAAAATGTTCGGTGAATATATGGTTTATGTTAATGACAAACCACTTTTACTTATCTGTGATAATACTGTTTATGTAAAAATGTTACCACAACTCACCGAGCTTTTGAAAGATAACGACACAGGTATACCTTACGATAAAGCAAAAGAACATTATATTATAGATTTTGAAAACGCAGAGTTATTAAAAACAATTATTGAGATTATAGAACCTATCACACCTTTTCCGAAAGCTAAAAAGAAAAAAGATGTGACTTAAGCGGTTTTTGCAAATATGTTATTCAAACAGGGGATACTTTAGTATTGATAAAGGAGTAATTTATGCCATCTATTTCTAATTTTTATGGTATTTTGATATATATTTATCAAGAAAAAAATTCAAATCATAAAAAACCTCATATCCACGCATTATATGGTGAATATGAATTAACAGTAGATTTTGAAGCTAATATATTAGCGGGAGAAATGCCCAGAAAACAAAAAAAATTGATTGAAGCTTGGGTTTTACTTCATCAAGATGAATTAAAGGCAACTTGGAAAGCGTACACAGAATTTGGTGAATTACTCAAAATAAAGGGGCTGGAATAATGCGTCCGAGAGCGGTATCTGTAATGCCTTTGGAAAATTATATACTTGAAATTGCTTTCTCAAACGGAGAGCGGAAATTCTTTGATGTAAAACCTTATCTTAATTATCCCGCTTTTAAAAACATTAAAAACATATTTTATACCGTTCGTATTGACGGTCTGTCTGTTGCTTGGCAAGACGGAACGGATATATGCCCGGATGAATTATATTACGAAAGTAAACAGAAAGGAACACAAAATGACTGAAATACCATTGAAAATATTCTTAGAAGAAAGCGAGCTCCCCCGACAATGGCATAATCTTAAGGCGGAAATGAAAAACAAACCCGAATTGTTTAAATCCCCTAAAGATTTAAGCGATGTACCCCCCGAGGCTTTGGAAGGACTTTTTTGCAAAGAATTGGTTGAACAGGAATATAATCTGACGGACAAGTATATTGATATTCCCGATGGCGTAAGAGAGTTTTATAAAACTTTCCGCCCCTCTCCGTTAATCAGAGCAAGATTTTTAGAGAAAGAGTTGGATACTCCGGCAAAAATTTATTATAAATTCGAGGGAACAAACACCAGCGGTTCACATAAACTCAACTCTGCCGCTCCTCAAGTCTATTACGCAAAGCAACAGGGCTTAACCTCTCTTACAACTGAAACAGGTGCAGGACAATGGGGTACGGCGTTAGCTATGGCTTGTGCTTTTTACGGTATGCCTTTAACTGTATATATGGTAAAAGTATCAAGCGAACAAAAGCCCTATCGTAAAGCTGTTATTGAAACTTACGGTGCAAAACTCGTTGCCTCTCCCTCCGAAACAACCGAGATAGGACGTAAAATATTGCGTGAAAATCCCGGAACAGGCGGCTCTTTGGGCTGTGCTATCTCAGAGGCTATTGAGGCGGCAATGAAAACCGAGGGTTGCAGATATGTTTTAGGTTCAGTATTAAATCACGTTGTTTTACACCAATCAATTATCGGACTTGAAACTTATAAAGCTTGTGAAAAATATGATATTCACCCTGATATAGTTATCGGTTGTGCAGGCGGCGGTTCAAACTTAGGCGGTTTAATTTCTCCCTTTATGGCGGATAAAATCAACGGTAAACTCAATGCAAGATTCATTGCCGTTGAACCCTCTTCCTGTCCCTCTTTAACAAGAGGTAAATGGGCATATGATTTCGGCGACACAGGCAAAACAACCCCCTTAATGAGAATGTACACCCTCGGCAGCAGCTTTATCCCCTCACCCTCTCATTCCGGCGGCTTGCGTTACCACGGAATGTCCCCCATTGTTTCCCAACTCTACCACGACGGACTTATGGAAGCACAAAGCTATGACCAAACAAAAGTATTCGATGCGGCAATCCTCTTTGCACGTTCAGAGGGTACTCTCCCTGCTCCTGAAAGTTCCCACGCTATTCGCGCCGCAATAAATGAAGCTATAAAATGTAAAGAAACAGGCGAAGAAAAAACTATCCTTTTCGGTCTTACAGGCACAGGCTATTTTGATATGTCAGCCTATATCGCATACAACAATCAATCTATGTCTGACTATATCCCCACAGACGCTGACCTCCAAGCCGGTTTCTCCTCTTTAGTTTTCTGATATTTCCTGTGAGGGTCTGCTATCGAAGTTCCCTATTTCTTTTAGTAGTTGGCATTTTTTAGGCTTGGTTTAACTGGATATGAAAAAGCACCCTGTTGGGTGCTTTTTTCTTGCATAACTGTGTTGGATATTTGTTATTGTGAACAGAAGTTTTAAGTATATAAAAAATAGAATCAATTTCCCTATTTATTTTTCAAATAATTTCGGTATTTTTCACAACTCCACATATTTGCACATTGCAAACCCTCACAAAGAACTGTTCCGGGATAATTAAATCCATAACCGCCATAATTTTTTCCTAACACACAACGTCCTCTTTGTGCATCAAGCCTCATCTTGTCTGCAACAGAATCCGGTATACCTGCATCCTCACACATTTGAATAAAATAAAATTCAAACATAATAATACTCCTCAACTAATAATATTGTAAGAAAATCGGCAATATTAATAACTTTTATATTCTATCAATATAAAATGATATTTTTGTGTTCAAAAAAAAAAAAAAGTGAAATATAAGTGATAAATATGTGAAAACAATCTCACTGTAGTTTTGCACATTTTAAAATATCTTATTTATTTTCAAATTTAGAAATTTTTAGAATTTAGTGTGTTATTTTTATCTCTCACGATAGTAAATATCTACCCAGTACGCTAAAAAAATCCCCTTTTAAAAGGGGATTTTTCATATCCAGCCAACCCAATGTCAACTAAACCGCCAACTACAAAAAGAAATAGAGAACTTCGAGAGCCGCCGTCACAGGAACTATCAGAAAAGTGAAAAGAAAAAAAATAACATCTTTGTCAGGCATTTAT
>JAISIJ010000389.1 GCA_031262245.1 Oscillospiraceae bacterium
AATTGAACGTCCTATTTCTGAAGCAATAGACCGTAATCTCGGAAAAAAATATTCTATATATTCTCGGATACTTAATTTTAAAGATTATGGAGCGTGTTCGAGCCGTTCGAGAACGCTCGTTATTGGTGTTCGCAAGGATTATGCCGACTTTTTTTCGCCGTTTGAGTTATTTCCTCAATATAAATCAGAGATAACACTCCGTGAATGTATCGGTAATATGAAACCTCTTTCTATATTCGGCGAAATAGACGAAAATGATATTTATCACGCTTTTCGTATATACCCGGAGCATATGAGAGATTGGATATCAGAATTATGCGAAGGGCAGTCAGCATTTGAAAATACCGAAGAAAATCGTATACCACATCAAATAGTTGACGGAAAAATTGTAATTAACCAAAAGAAAAACGGTGATAAATATCGCCGTCAGATTTGGGACAAAGTAGGACCGTGTGTTCATACTCGTAACGACCAATTGGCAAGCCAGAATACCATTCACCCTAAAGATGACCGTGTTTTCAGTATTCGCGAACTTATGAAAATGATGACTATTCCCATTGAATTTCAATGGACTGATAAGAATTTTGAAGAACTTAATACAATGAGTAATACGGAAAAGCGAGTGTTTCTTAAAAAGAATGAGATAAATATCCGTCAATCATTGGGTGAAGCTGTTCCGACAGAAATTTTTCGTAGTATTGCCTTAAATATAAAAAAAGCACTCAGTAAACGTTATCTGAAAGATTTAGAGGTCAAAACCGAAATAGTTGCTGAAAACCTTGCAGAAACAGAAAGCCTTATCAATTATATAAAAAGTAATCCTCGCAACTTAGGGTTTGCAAGTTTATGTCGCATTACAGAACTTGCAAATTCAAAACGCAATGAACAAGAGGCTTACTTTACTAATAAAACACTTATTACGGAGATTATAAAAAACATTCCCGAAATAGACGGAAATACTATAAAAGTTATTGAACCCTCAGTTGGGGCGGGAAATTTTATCCCTTTTGTAATAAAATTATTTGAGCATAAAAAACAGGTTAATTTAACTCTTGTAGACATTGATTCTAACGCACTATCTGTTCTTAAAGAATTATTAAAGCATACGGTAATACCTAAAAATGTTCAAATTGAATATATTTGTAATGATTTTCTCGCACCATTTGTATATGGTGAATATGACCTTGCAATCGGAAATCCTCCTTTTTCAAAATCTATTAAAGGCAAACAATTAGAATTATATCGTTCTCTTTCTGTGAATAAACAAGCTTCTAACACTTCAGCTTTTTTTATCGAAAAAGCATTGTCAATTAGTAAGTATGTTGCAATGGTTATGCCGAAATTTCTACTTAACACTACAGAGTTTTCTGCTACTCGAAATTTATTATCCGATATGCGACTGGACACAATTATTGATTTTGGAGAGCGTGGCTTTAGTGGAGTTTTGATTGAAACTATTGCTATGTGTATAAATCCTAACGCTAAACCTTCTTATACAAATATTATTTCTGTTACCGATAAAGAAAACAGAGTTTCAGCCCAAAACTATATAACTGATACCGATTTTCCTTACTGGCTGATTTATCGTGATAAATTCTTCGATAGTGTATGTTCTAAAATGCAATTCGGAATATTTGACGTATATCGTGACCGTCAAATCACAAATAGTATGTTAAATAGCACAGAGGGTATTAGGGTTATTAAATCACGAAATATTAATGATGACGGTTCTGAAATTATTGATATTGTCGGCTACGATTCTTATGTATTACCCGAAGTTGCAGAAAAATTAAACGTATATAAATATTTAACTGATGATGAAGTATATCTAACTCCTAATATGACTTATAAGCCGAGAGTTATTCGTAAACCGAAAGGTATGCTTGTAAATGGTTCTGCCGCAATATTAACTTTGAAAGACGGACAAACCCCTCTTACCGAAAATGAAATGAAATTCTTTTCAACAACCGAATATCGTGAATTTTATCGAACCGCTCGTAATCGCCAAACTCGTTCTCTTAACGTAGATGTAAATTCTGTATTCTTTTTCGGCAGATTAAATGAAAAGGAGAATTTTGCTGTATGAAATTTTTAAAAGAATCTGATATTCAAGAATTTCTTGATACACATAATTATGATATTCGTTTAACCGGCAACGCACGGTGGATTGACCAAAAGTGTGCTGCCGATGTCGTTACAATTGTATCTGATTGTATTCTACAATACGCTGATTCTAATCCCGATACTTATTTCACATCTATGGATATTTGGTATGCAGAATATACTGTGAGTAATGTTGCAGATATATTTAAAAAGCCAAGTCCGAACGAAGAAAAAGCTAAAAATGAATATGATAAATTTTTTCAGCAACCTATGGAAATGCTTGTTTATGCAGGGGTGCTTGAAAAAGACAGTTCTAAAAATAAACGCAACTTTTATAAAGTGGTTAATCGTAATATTTTAGAATATCTTGCGATAAGAGAACGTAATGCGTTGACCTTTTTGCAATTATACATTACAAAGGTTTTAACTGACTCTGACCTAATTTCGTTATTTAATACTTTCTTTGAAAAGCAAACTAAAAATGCTTACGATAGCGTTAAAGACGGTTTTACAAACTTTACAATTCAACACACTAAGATTAACGGAGCAACAGAATGTCACCGTATTTTTATCAAAATAATCAACCCATTAGCATATAAACTCAATAAATGCGGAACAGAAAGAGGAACTATATCAAATGGGAAAATAACATATGATATGCTTATGTATAATCGTGATAATTTCCGTGATATATACGCTGATAAGCCCAAGGAACTTACTCGCAAGCAGTATGCTGACCAAAAGGGCTTAAAGCCGTCTGCAAAATTTAATTCCTATATGTCACAAAAAGCAAAACGACTTGTGAGAATGTTTAATGATACTTTCCGCAACAGTAAAACAGAAGTTTTTGATAAGAAACATAATTCAGATTTAGCTGTAAACATTCATCATATTTTCCCTGAGGCAGAATTTCCGGAAATATGTGCTTACTATGAAAATCTTATCGCACTAACGCCTACTCAACATTTTAGTTATGCTCACCCAAACGGCAATACTAACAAAATTAATATCGCTTATCAACATATTTGTTTACTTGCTAAGGCAAGTGTAATAAAAGAAACCCTTGAAGATATGAATAGAGAACAAATTTATGAATTCGGAAAATTTATGCACGTTTGTTTTGTCGGATTAGATAACGATACGTTTACAAAAATTGCAGACCGTGATTTTGACGGTGCTATTACTGCTATAAATTTAGCGTATTCTGCATAAATAAAATGGAGATATATAAATGGCTAAAAAAAGCAACGATAAAAAACAGTACAATAATTCAAATCCTATTATTAAAGTGGTATACTTTGATGAATTATCAGCAACAGACTATATTGTCATATCAGTCGGTGGAGCAAAACAGGAAACAAGTGAAGATGTTCAAGACGATTCTAAAAAAGTCGAAGAAAATGCTGGGGGTAAGTCTATTTGCAAAATTAAATAAGTTGCCCTTTTTAGGAATAAAGGCAGAAGCAAATATAGATTTAAATTACACAAAAATAGGACAAAATTTAATTACAAAAACGATTTCTAATACTATCTTAACTGATTATCTGGAAAAAGCAATAGAAGATAAGAATATAACGAAATTTATCGGTTATAAATTATCTGCTCACCCCGAGTCTTTAACTTATGCTAAAATGTATACTCCATATACTCTTTTATTTAAAGATGAAAATCAAAATATCAATTTATCAATGCTTGATAAAGTTTTAGAAAATGCAAAGGGCTATTATGAATTAATTGCTCAAAATGAAGATACGAAATGTGTACTGAGATTTAATATAAATGCATTTAGAAATAACTATAACTTGTCCGATTTAATCAAAATGGATTTGTTTTTCCACGCAATTTATGTAGGTAACACCACAGAAGAACAATTATCTGCTGAAAATGAATTTAACCCTGAGGGTAAAACATTACCTACTCCTTTAGAACTACTTGATGAAACAACACCCGTAATTTCAAATTCTTTAAAAGTATATGATGTTATTTTTGCAGGCGTTGAATTAGGAGAAAAAAATGAGTAATAATTCACCTAACATTTTAATATATTACGGTCCTGCCAAAGAATTTAATCGCAAACTCGAAAATGATGATTGGACAAGTATCGTAGAAATTGCTCATATATTAGACTA
>JAISIJ010000449.1 GCA_031262245.1 Oscillospiraceae bacterium
ATTTTGAGCCGTAATGTGTTTTTGCAAGCCTAAAAAGCCTTGCTTTAAGTTCTCCGACAGGAGAGAAAGTCAACTCATCAATTCTTGCCGACAAATTTTCGTCGATTTTGTTATATTGCGGGTTTTTGGAAAAATTTGTAAGTTCTATTTTAAGTCCATCATACAGCGGCATAAAATCAGATTGTTTAACCCCTGTATCAGCTAAAACCTTAGAATTGTCAATAATCCTGTTAAACATACGGTCGTATTTTATTTGATAATTACGTCCGAAAATGCTTGAAAAGGTATCAAGAGATATAATCTTAACTTTAACTTTCAATATATCCTTGTAATACTCTAAAATTTCACCCCAAGTATGATGTTCTGACGTTGCCAAGGTATAGGATTGTGCCATTGCCTTTTCTTCAAGAATAAGTTTTGATATAAGTGTAGCAACATCTCCCGCCCAAGTAAGAGTGGTTTGTTTTGACATCATTTCTTTAGGAAAAATTATCGGTTTATGTTTAAGGGCTCTGTTTACAAATTCATTTGCTTCCATAACACCCAATTGAAATCTCTCTTTTGAATAAGTTATGGAGGGACGCAATATCGTCCAGTTTTTATATTTCGAGGCCGTAAGAATATCTTCCTGACGTGCTTTTGTAAGACCGTATTCGTCGGTTTTAAGATATTCTTCGTCTTTAACGCTGTTAAGCAACCTAACCGAAGTTTCAACTATAGGGGAGTTATCACCGTAAACACGATAGGACGATAAAAACAAATAATGTTTACAAGACGTCAATAATTCGTCAATACGGCTTCTGAATTCTTCAGTTTTATAAATCATAAAGTCAATGATGACATCATAATTCAAAGCAAGTTGCTCTCTGAGAAAGTTAATATCTTTTGCATTACCTGTAATATATTTCAAACTGTGGTTGCCTGAATAACGTTCTTTACGAGTGGTAACGTATACATCATAACCTAATTCAATAAGTTTAGGGACGACATATACTCCGATTGCCCCGGTACCTCCAAGCAAAAGAATTTTCTTTTTATCAGTCATATTATTCCTTTTTATATTATTCCTTCTTGTATTAGTATAAATTATCAATAAGTCTTGACAATAGGAGCGTTAATATTTCTTATATTTGAAAGAGCGGTCTGTTCGTCTTCAACTTTTGTAAATACTTCAAAAACAACCGAAGAATCGTGTTTTGAATCACAGAACGTACTGAGATTTTTATCGAATTCTTCTTTAGTTGAGGCAGTAAGATATTTTAAACCCATTGATTCAGCCCAAAGTTTTGCACTTCCGAAATGTCCTGCTGCTGCAATTAATTGATTTGTATCTGTACCCCAGAGTTTTTCTAAAGTTTGATTAAGTCTGAATTCCGCTCCGATACTGTTGTTTACCAGCATAATTCTTACATTTTTCGGAAAATCTCTTGCCCCTAAGATATTCATATCATAAAAGAACGCGAGGTCGCCTACAACACAAAAAGACAGACGTTCTTTGTCGGCAAGTGCTTGTCCGACTGTAGTTGAAACAGCACCGTCGATACCGAATCCGCCTACATTTGAACTTGAAACAACGCTTTTGTTTAATTCAAAGAAATCCATACTTCTCAAACTGTTTAAAATCCCGAGATGAAGAAAACTATTTTTCGGTATTTCAGAGGATAGTTTTGATGCTACATATATGTTTGAGAAAGGCATATGAGGAATTTTTATCTTTTCAACTTCTTTTTCGAGTTTTTGATAATATCCGGAACTCGAACCATATTGAGCTAAAGTCTTAAAAAACATTGTTTCGGAACATTCAAAAACTTTTTGGAGTTTCTGAACATTCTGTCTGTTCATATATAATCCGTCTTCCGATATACGCCAAGTGGGACGGTCTTTAAACAGAGGTGTTGCAGTATAATCACCGCTTACCGAGCCAATATCAATTATTATATCGGGTTTATTTCCACTTTGTAATAACCCGGATATAACAGACGTCAATACACGATTTTTTCCGTTATAACAAGACGTATTGTCGTAAAAAACAGCAGCATCATAAGCAACGGCAAATTCCGATATAGCATTAAGTGTGTCCTTTGAAAAAGGCTTATGAGAGCCGATAAAAACGCCGATTTTCTTTCCGCTTAATTCTTTGGAAAGTTTTGAAGCGGGAAAATTTTCGGAATTATAGTAATCTATTTTGGGATATTCGGGCAGTTCTTTTGATTTAAATGAATACATTTTGGCAACGGGAATATTAATATGAACAGGACCGCCACCTTTAATTACCGTCCTCTGAAGAGCAATATTTACCAACTGTGTGCATATACGACAATCTTCCTCGTCTTTTACAAGCGGAAGTAATGCGGCAAATCTTTTAACGTCATTTTGTGATATTGTACGGTCTGTAACTTGGGGACTGAAATCTAAATGAAGCGGAGAATGATGTTGAGAAGTGATTGCAATTACCGGGAGATTTCTGTAAAAAGCTTCGGTAAGTCCCGGAAGATAGTTTCTTGATGCTGTAGCACCTGTACAGGAAATGGCAACAGGTTCACCGGAAGCAAAACTTAAACCACAGGCAACATAAGCGGCACTTCGTTCGTCAACAATAGAATAAACCTCAAAAAAAGGGTCAAACTGAACATATCGGCTTATAGGAACATTTGTTGTGCCGGGTGAAACAATTATTTTTTTTACGCCGTATTGTTTCAAAAGGGATAGGACTATTTGAGTTGCTTTATCATCTGTTACCATTAATTTTTATCTCCGTTCTTTCTGATTACAGTATTTTTAATTTTTCTGAGAATTTTTTTCATATTTTCTTTTTTAAGTGACCATCGGGTAAATTTAATTCCCAATTTAAATATGTTTATTAAATTTAAAGGATATACTGTCATTTTTTCATTATTCATAAGAATAATATTCTTATGAATTTTTGTCATCTTACGAATATCAGAACCGGGCTGTTCAATTATTACTTCATTACCATATTTTATATTAAGTTCATTATAATGTTCTCCGTTAATATTTAAATTAAACACGATGTTTTTTTGTTTAGAAGTATGAGGTATTGTAACAGAGAATTTAGGGCATTTATATTCAAAAGATGTAGTTTCGTGGGCGTTCGTATATGGATTTACAGCGTTAGAGGTAATTGTAACAGGTATTTCTTCATCATTACATAAAACTTTTACACTTAGACCTTGTACTAAAACTGCGTATATATATCCTGTAATTATTATTTGTCTTTCTTCTTTACGTATATCAGTTAAATTAATCGAAAATCTATTTGGGCTACAAAGAGGATATCCTCTGAAAGTTATCAAATCGTTTCCAGAGCTGGAATCAAATTCCAATTCGCTTTCCATACTTTTTTGATATTTTTCACCTAAAAGAAAGAGCTTTTGCCAGTAATTGTAAAGGAAAAAGTTGCAAATTGCCTCATCTGTTACAGCACTCATAATTTTTTCGTTCAAATCACAATATTCTTGGTATTGAATATCTGATAAAACAGTTTTGGGAGAAAATGAACAGTAGAATTTTCTCCAACGCATTTCGGCGAGGGCGATAAATTGGAAATAAAGGGCATTATCCCCTTTTTCCAATAAAGCAAGAGAAACATTCTTAGGTGTCTGTATATAAAACCGTGAGTCTTTCTCCGCATTATTTGTAAGAGAAACAGAGTTTGTATCTTTATCATATACACGGTAATAATATTTACAATTTGTAACAACACCGAGCAACATTTTTTTTCGGAGAATACTATTAATAAACAGTGTATCTTCAAAATAAGATACGGAAGAATCAAACTGTATGTCGGCAAGAGCGTCTTTTAAGAAAAATGCTTGCCCTACACGCGTACAGACGTGTGACCATTTCGGATTGTTTAAATCTACAGTTATTGTACCGGTAGTAAATTTGTCGTTAGCATAATGCATTCGCGTATTTGCGTTACAATTTTGTACAGGGATTACGGCTACATCTATAAAACCAAGGGTAATTGAAAAGTATTTATTTACCATTGAGAAAGCATTTAAAGAGAAATAATCGTCGCTATCTAAAAATGCGATATATTTCCCTCTTGCTAATTCTAAACCTCTGTTACGAGTCGCTGAAACTCCTGAATTTTTCTGCGAAATATATACAATATTATCCTCATATTGTTGTTTATATTTCAAACAAATTTCCTCTGAATTATCCAAACTTCCGTCATTTATAAGAATTAATTCAATATATTCTTCAAAACCGATTGTTTGGCAGATAATACTTTGAACCGCTACGTCTAAATAAGAAGAAGCATTATAAACAGGAATAATAACGCTGAATAATGGATTGTTTGTCAGTTCCAAAATAAGAACCTTAACCTTTCAAAAATTTTTTAATTTTTCTTAATTTTTTTAATAACAAAGGGTGAGCTACAAGCTTTTGACGTATGTGGTATTTTAAGATTTTAAGTTTGTTTTTCTTAACAACTATATTTTCAGAAAACTCTTTAAATTCCTTTGCTTCGGAAGAATATACACTCTCCCAGCTTATGCCGAAAACATCAATAAGTTCACTGTCTTTTTGGGCAGGAATTTTATAAAAAACATCAAAAAGTAAGTTGCTTTCAAGTGGAGTTATATCTGAAAAAATATCAAAGTCGATTTTTTCTTTGATTTTTTCACAATCATTAGCAAAATCAATTATTCCCGAATTTATACTCTCAAAAATAAACCGATTTTCAAAGAGAGGAAAAGACCGTTCAGCCTTAAAAAAGTCGAATATAGCATTTTTTTTTGGGGTAGTATTATATTTATCATTAAGATAGGATTTAAGCCCAAAAGCAATATATCCCATAAGATACGGGCTGTGTTTAAAGTCAGTACCTGTATAATCTGCGAAAAAATCGTTATTAGAAAGTTGGTTTGAAGAAAGTTTATTTGAACATAAAATATTTGAACAAAGTGCAATTGCAACACGAAAACCTAAACTTGAAGATAATATTGAAAAATTTGCATCTGTTTTTTTGCCTAACCATTCTGTTTTTAATGCCAATTTAGTTTGATTTTTAATTCCGTTAATATTATCTCCGTAAAAAACAGTTTTAGAATTGGGAAAATAATATGCTTTTTTTATTTTCAAAGATAATGGTATAGAATAGTCGGAATGATAATTATCACCGATATGGATTAACTCGTAGGGGTTTAAGTCAAGTTTTTTGAATAAATAAGGGAAAATATCTCCGCTGTTTTTGGTTGATTTTGTTTCACTTGAAACAAACACTTCAAAATCCCCTCCATATCCGCAATTTTGCAATATTTTACGGATTATCTCAGAGGAAAGGTACATATCGGAAGTACAAATAACTTTCTTGTTACAGTATTGTGAAAATTCAAAGATTTCTTTTAAATTCTCTTTCGGTACACAAAGTTTAAGCTCTGTTTCTATTTCTTTTTGTTTACATAATTCTGCAAGTTCAGTAGGGAAGTTAAAATCCGAAACAAGAGTTTTGTATATGTCATCGAGTGTAATATCCTGTATATCATTATTTTGAATATTCACTCTTGCTTGTTTTTCTGCCTTAATACGCAAATCACGGAAATTTAAACTGTTATCTTTAAAATTCTCGGGAAGAGAGTGCCAAACAACCTCAAACAGTTCCGTAGGTTCCAAAAAAGGACGTGTTACAAGTGTGTCAAATACATCAAAACTTACAACTTTAACTTTAGAATCGGCAATATCAGATTTGATTTTCTTGAAATCAGATACGTCATTAAAAATCCGTTCACTGTAAAAAAGAGAATCTGCTCCCGGATTATCTACTTTTATTGTTGAGAGCAACTTTTCAAGCTGTTTTTTTTCGTCGGGAGAGTATGGTTTAACTTCTAATGAATCAGAATAAAATTTTTTCCATACACCGAAAATTTTAAAAACCTCTTCAAAATTTTTTTCCGTTTTATTAATCTCAGGAAATAATTTCCGAGTAGTATCATAAGCAAAAATCAGGTCTTGGATATGACTTTCAAAGGTTTCAAAATTTACATTCTCGGAAGAGGTCATTGCGTTTCGGTGTTTTGAATAATAATATGAATCACAATCGCTTGAAACTAAATGCGTTGCTTTGGAAAAGATAAAAAAATTGGTTATAAAATCGTCCAACATATTTATGTTTCTGTTTAAGCCCCAAAGACGATGAAAACAACTGTCGAATAACGACTTTTTATAGATTTTATTCCAAACTAAAAATAATTGGGGAACTTTTCCCTGTGTTTTAAAAAAGAACTCCTTTATTTCGTTGCCTTTCAAGTTAAGGTTAGAGATTATTTGGTTGCCGTAAATCCTGTCGGCATAGTTATCCTCTTCCTGATAATGGACGGTGAAAGGGGAGATTACCATATCTGCGTTTTCGGAAATTATTTTATTCATAAGCATATGATAATAATCGCAACCTAAAATATCATCGCTGTCAAAAAAAGAAATATATTCCCCGGTTGCAATCTTATATCCGATAAGTCGGGAATAGTATGAGCCTTTATTATCATTGTTTCTTACATATTTTACTCTTTTGTCTTTGATTATAAATTCTTTTACTATCTCAGGTGTCGCATCTTGGGAATTATCGTCAACAACAATAACTTCAAGGTTGGTATATGTCTGTTTCAAAACAGATTTAAGGGAATCTGCTAAATAAACAGAACTGTTTTTTGCGGGAATAACAACTGATAATAATTTTTCCAAAATAATAATTTTTCCTCACGCCTATAAAACTATTAAGCCACCGATTAAACTTTTTGTAAGTTTTTGGGGACGGTATTAGTTCTATTTTTTTAGAATTATAGTTTTCAATATTCTGTCACAAATACAAACAAGCAGATTAGCACTATTTCCACTTTAAAATATTTAATATACCATTAGTATTATAACACTATTTTGAATAAAAATCAATAGTTTGTTAATAGTAAGATTTTTTGTAAAAATTAGTATTGTTAAAAAATGGAATCAAATATGTAAGCAGTCCTCTTTTTTCAAGAGCACTGCTTCTGCTTATCTATAATAAACTATACTGTTTCAGGAACAGTAACAGACTTCTCGACTTTTTCGGCTTTATATTTATAATATTTATTGCGGATAAATTTCTGTACAGGGACTTCAAGGAAGTAATACGAAAAATGCGATATTAACAAACAGAAAGCTAAAACAAGCAACATAACTTTTTTAGATTCAATATTAAAATTAATATGCCTGTGGACATAGGATAAGAATATAAAGATAGGATAATGCCAAAGATATACAGAAAAAGACAAATTCCCTAACCAACGAAAAATACCGAGAGATAAAAATTTACGCAGAATATTTATATTTAATACAGAAAGTATTATGCTCGGAAAAAATAAAACGATAATAATAATTTGGTATCTTGCTAAATTTGAAGCAATATATTGATACCCTTGACCTTTTATCAGATAAAAAATAAATACAGCAATAATAATCAAAGAAATAACAGAAAAATAATTTTTAAGTTTCACACTTCCCTTTAAATAATCATATAACCAAAATAAAAATACACCTATAAAAAAAGCGACAAATACTTTTACAAAGTTAAATATCAATAAATCTGATATAACG
>JAISIJ010000455.1 GCA_031262245.1 Oscillospiraceae bacterium
AATTTTTACTTGAATTGGGGAAGGGTTTTTCATTTGTTGATAGACAAAAACAAATCACAAGCGAGGGTGGTGAACATTATTATATTGACCTCGTCTTCTACAATTATATTCTCAAATGTCTCGTAATTATTGATTTGAAAGTGGGCAAGTTGACATATCAAGATGTGGGCCAGATTGATTTTTATGTGCGAATGTTTGATGAAAAAGTGAAACGGGAGGATGACAATCCGACTATTGGCATAGTGCTGGTTACTGATAAGGACGAAAGCATTGCAAAGTATTCTGTACTTTCTGACAAGGAAAATTTGTTCGCATCCAAATATAAACTCTATTTGCCATCGGAAGATGAACTCACGGCAGAGCTTGAACGCAATAGAGAACTTGTTGAAAGAGAGATAGAAGACGACAGAAAGTCATAGCTTTCATGACAAAGGTCAACGGCATTAATGACCATGGCAGGGCTGAGGGGATTGCCGCGCTGCGCTCGCAATGACGGCACATAATGCAACTTGCAACTTGCAACTAATCTGGGGATTGCCACGCTACGCTCGCTATGACGAACGCAGAGTGTCATTCCGAACGAATGTGAGGAATCTTTGAAAGGCAGGAGAAAACACACCTTTTTACAGCATTTCGTGGTATGATTTATTTGTATGATTAAGGTTCCGTTTTTGACGCGTTGTGGAGGTCACTCATGGAAAGCAAAACCATAAGTTATCACGATTTTATTTTTCCTTTCAGTTTTGAAGATGAGTTTTCTCCAACAAATAATTGGTTAGTAAAAAACGATAAGGACTATACCACCGAAAAATATTTCACTTCCCCTGCACGCAAGTTAATCTACGAACAAAAACACTATCTTTTTATAAAAGAAAACCTCAAATATCATATACAATCCAAGAAGAAAAAATTCATCCTCAATGTCAAGAATATTCGTCTTAATATTTACGAAAAAACAAAGGTTGGTATCCTCATCTTTGAACTTGAGAACACTAAATATGCTCGCATAAATGATATTAATAAAATTAACGAACAAGTAAGAAGAATTTCCCTCCCTTTTCTTGGTGCACAAGAATCAGATGACTTAGTTGCGCAAAAACTAATTCTTGAGGGTGAAGATTTTTTCATAGAAGAAGATTTTAAAGAAAACAAGGATGTCAAATATATTTCAAAAACCATAACAGAAATAATTGGGCTACTAAAAATTAAACCAATAATGGACGACAGAATGTTTGTTCATTGCCTGTATAAAAACAAACAATTAATTAGAAAAAGTAAAAAAAGAACTGATAAAAACAACTATGATTATTTAATGAAAAATTCATTGCAACAGGATTTGTATAAACTTTTTTATATTGAAAACAATTTGACTTGCCAAAATGAAGATTTAATAAAAGATATTCTTCGCAGAACAACTTATGATAGATGGATTGAATGTGGGACATTATATTCATTGACCCATCATTCCTTTGTTTGCTTGACGACAGAGGATGCTCCAGAGGTCTCTGTGGTTCGCCCATTTTTAACTGTCTATCTTGAGATGTCTATCATGGCAATACTTCAAAGGGCATCTATCCTTTATTTGTCAAAAGAAGCGGCGAGTCATTCAGATAAAAAAAATAGAGAGATCATAAAACTGAATAAAAACAACATTGAAATACAAAATGAATTTGTTTTATCTGAAGTCACCCTCCAAGAGCAGGGGATTGAAATCTTTAACATGTTAAGAAAGGAACTATTTATTGAGGGCAGTAATAAAGAATTGACCGAGCAACTTTCTCTCTTAAATCAAAAGGTAGAAAGAGAAGTAGATAAAGTAGAAAACTGTGTTCTGTCAGTAATAGCCATATTTGGAGGGGCATGGGCGTTAATAGAACTCGGACGATTTATTTTGGGATTGATTAATTAATGGGAGAATATTTAACACGAAAGTTTTGGCCGAAAATCATTAAAACAAAGTATTTTAATGAGCAAATAAAATTTTTTTCAAAAAACGAAGATGATATTAAGAAAAAATTTATATTATCAATGCTCCCATATTACGAGTATATCGGCGCCAAACGAATTGCACTTGGAACAGAAGGTATCAACCCCGACATTCTTTTGCTGCTAAATTTTCAAATAGCAAGAAGAGAAATTGATATTGTTGAGGCAAGAGCATTGTTAGAAAAAGTGCAAAATCAAAGTGTTAAAAAAAATATAGAAAATAAGTTTGCAAAGGATGACGATTTGGGTAAAGTATTTGAGTCAATACTATACCTGACCGTTCAAGCAAGCGAGAATGAATGTGCTGATTTTATTTTGCGTCTTACACCGATAGTAACAAAACTCGCAATGCTGCTCTTGGAAAAATCGTCACCAATAACCGTGGATAAATTCTTAAAACCCAGTATAAATAAGAAAAAAATTGAAACAGGCAAAGTTTTTTACAACACGGAACAAATGGAAGAGCATTATGATTTAACAGAAAGACCTTTAGATGAACTCAAAAAAAAGGACTATCAACCATATTGCACCAATAGATATCTTTTTGCGTTGTTGGAACAATTAAAACAGCAAGGGCGGATTTCAGATAAGGAATTCTCAATTATTTCTAATGTTGAAAAATTTGAAAAAAAATTCAGAAACACCCTTGCACACGACATCAAAAGAATGGACAACGACATAGCAAAAAAGGAAACAAACAATACTATTTCGGATATCTTGGGGCAGATAAAAGGTCTATTCTCTTTTGTTGATTCCGAAGGAGTTTATAAAAACAAATGGGATTCCTATGAAATCGTTAATAATGAAATTATAAAACTCTTAGGACTATAAATTTTTTTTGATTCTAAAATCTATTAGTTCTTTCAACTCATCTTTGTTTTCTATATTCTTAAATTCCTTATAGGGTTTTTTGGTTACTATTTCTATAAGAGAAAACTCGTTAAGTTTTTTATTGTGAAACTTCTCAGCAAGATTATATCTGATAAGTTCATCTATATTTCTTAGAAGAGGACGCACACCAAATCCTTTTTTATAAGATAAAAGAGCGAGCAGTTTTGCAGCATCTTCTTTCAAGTCAAGCTTATACTCCCACTCGTTTTCTTTCATATAACTATTTATGTAGACAATTTGTTTGAATGCGATTTTTTTTAAGTCATTAGTAGAAATAGAGTTGAAAATTACAATTTCATCAAGGCGATTAACCATTTCTGGTCGCAAGTGTTTGTCAGCAAAAATGTTTTTTATTTCATCTTTCTTGAGTTTCCTCATTTCTTCGTTGGTATTAAACCCTATTGTCTTTTGTTTGAACAAACTTAATTTTTCAGCGCCATGATTAGAACACATAATAAAAAGGCATTTATCACAAACAATTTGATCACCATTTCCCTGTTCAAGAGTTCCGTATTCAAAGACAGGCATGAAGAT